>JBBRHS010000186.1:0-5716 GCA_038222385.1 Acidimicrobiia bacterium | reverse complement strand
GTGGTCGTAGCGGTCGCTCACCGGCGAGCCGTGGTCGTGACCCACGCTCGGTCCCAGGCTCGAGATGATGCGCATCACGAACGGCACGTCGAGCGCGCCGCACTCCACGTCGTCGATCACGAGCGTGGCCCGGCCGCCCTTCCCCGTGCGGCGGAAGCGCACACCGACCACCGAAGCGCCGACCGGCACCTCTCGATCCGATTCGACGAGGTGGTGCTCACCGAAGACGTTGTAGTCGAGCAGCAGTCGGTTCCCCTGGACGAACACGCTGACACCGGAGCTCGCGGTGCCGGTCGCGTAGAGCACGCCACCGTCGTCGATGCCACGCTCGATCGTCGCGTCGAGGTCCCAGCTCCGTCCGCCGATCGACGCCCCCACTTGGGCCGGCAGCGGCGACATCGGCGGCCGGTACACGTACCGCCGGTCGACCCGGTGCGGCGAGTGGTCGCGAAAGCGCGCCCCGAACAGCTCGATCGTGCGGTCGTCGAGCGGCAGCACCCCGTGGTCCTCGGCCTCGGCCCACCACAGCTCGATCATCTCCGCGAGCTTCTCCGGCATCGTCGCCGAGAGGTCGTTGCACTCCGACCGGTCCTCGGCCAGGTGGTACAGCTCCCAGGTGTCGTCGTTGAACGGGACGCGGGGCTGGTGGCGCGTCACCGCCTTCCAACCGTCGGCGTAGATCGCGCGGTGACCCATCATCTCGAAGTACTGGACCGTCTTGGCGCTCGGGGCGTCGGGAGCGTCGAACGTTGAGAGCATCGAGGTGCCGGTCACGGGCATCTGCTCGTAGCCCCGGTACACCGCAGGCGGCGTGACGCCGAGGGCCTCGTAGATCGTGGGGGCGACGTCGTTCACATGGTGGAACTGGTCACGCACGCCGCCCGCGTCGGCGATGCCGGCCGGCCAGTGCACGACGAACGGCACGTGCACACCACCCTCGTGGGTGTTCTGCTTGTACCACTTGAAGGGCGTGTTGCCGGCCTGCGACCACCCCCACGGGTAGTTCGTGTGGCTCTTCGGGCCGCCGATGTCGTCGAGCCGCTCGACGGCCTCGTCGGGGGTCTCGAGGATGAAGTTGAAGTACTTCCACTCGTTCATGACGCCGAACGGGCCACCCTCCTGGCTCGCACCGTTGTCGGCGAGGACGACGATCATGGTGTTGTCGAGCTCACCGAGGTGCTCGAGCGCGTCGACGAGCCGGCCGATCTGCGCGTCGGTGTGGTCGAGGAACGCGGCGAACGCCTCCTGGAGCCGCAGCGCGAGGATCCGGTGGTTCTCGGGCAGGGAATCCCACGGCTCCACGCCCGGGTTGCGGGGCGCGAGCTCGGTACCCGGCGGGATCAACCCGCGCTCGAGCTGATTGGCGAACCACTCGGCCCGGATCTCGTCCCACCCCTGGTCGAAGCGGCCCCGGTACTTCTCGAGGTACTCGGGCGGCGCCTGGTGCGGCGCGTGGGTCGCACCGAACGCGAGGTACATGAAGAACGGACGGTCGGGGCGGATCGACTTGGTGTCGTGCACGAACTCGATCGCGTGGTCGACGAGGTCCTCGCTCAGGTGGTAGCCCTCGTCGACGGTCTGCGGCGGTTCCACGTGGTGGTTGTCGTATACGAGCTCGGGGTGGAACTGGTCGGTCTCACCGTCGAGGAACCCGTAGAACCGGTCGAAGCCCCGCTGGCAGGGCCACTGGTCGTACGGTCCGGCCGCCGAGGCGTTCTCCATCTGGCAGAGGTGCCACTTCCCGAGACCCAAGGTGGTGTATCCCTCGCTGCGCAGCACCTCGGCCATCGTCGTCGCGTGGTTCGACACGTGACCGAGCATGTTCGGGAACCCGGTGTTGAAGTTCGAGAGCCCACGCATCCCGACCTCGTGGTGGTTGCGGCCGGTGAGCAACGCGGCGCGCGTCGGCGAACACAACGGCGTCACGTGGAAGTTGGTGTACTGGAGTCCGTTCGCCGCGAGGCGGTCGATGTTCGGCGTCTCGATCGTGGATCCGTAGCACCCGAAGTGGGAGAAGCCGAGGTCGTCGAGGAGGATCACCACGACGTTCGGCGCGTCGTCGCCCGGGTGCGCGGCCTCGGCCCACCACGGGGTCGACTCCGGCAACGTGCGGCCGATGACTCCCTCGAATGCTTCGCCCTGTGCCATCAGCTCGACCCCCGGCTCGCCCGAACTCCCCGATGCGCGCCCAGCATAATTGACATGCATCGTGACAATACCTGGGCGGCGGCCGGATGCACGCTCCGAGGTGCGCTCGATAGGGTGCTTCACTCACGGTGACCGACCTCGGAGGCGGGCGTGGCGCGCGAGAACAATCGGCTGGGCCCCGACACTCCGCGCTGGCTCCGGGATCTCCACCGGGACAACCCGTGGCCCGAGCTTCCGCCCGACGACGTCGAGCCCTTCTACCTCGCGCTCGACGCCGGCGGGCGACACCTCGTGACCGACATCATCCAGGAGCGCAAGATCTCGCTCATGGTCGAGGTGGGGTGCTTCCTGTGCGGCTCGACCCGACAGTGGCTGGAATCGCGCCCCGAGATCACGGTCATCGGTGTCGACCCCTGGGAGGACAACTGGGGCAACTACATCCTCAAGAAGACGGCCGAGGGCAAGAAGTCCATGCGGATGCTCGACGACCCGGCCGCGACGGCGCGAACGGTCGTCGAGTACGGCAACTACCGCATCGCCCTCAACAACGTGCGGCCTTGGCGCGACCGGTTCGTGCCGATCCGCCAGCGGTCCCCGCAGGCGCTCCACTACCTCAGGCGACGCGGGATCCGGCCCCAGCTGATCTACATCGACGCGTACAAGGAGGAGGAAGACCTCCGGGTCGCCTACGAGCTGTTCCCGGAGGCGGTCCTGTGCGGCGACGACTGGGACTGGCGAGACGAGCACGGCGAGTTGGTCATGCAGAAGACCGTCCAGGCCTTCGCCTCGGAACAAGGCTTCGGCGTGGAGTCCGAGGGTGCGACGTGGGTGTTGACGGGAACGGGCAAGCCCTGGAGTCGAGTCACGTCGCCGACGAGCGCGCCGAAGTCTGCAGCCGCTGCGCCCCCGCGGCGTCGCCTCGCGCGCACGATGCTCGATCGATTCGCCGGCGCTCTCGATCGCGCCGACCTTGCCGATGTCGAGCTGCTCGTGCTCGGGTGCGACGCCGCGACCGTCGACACCCTCATCGCCCAGGACCTCCCGATCGGACGGTACGTGGGGGTGAGCCACGACGCCGAGCTCGTCGAACGGCTCACGGAAGAGGTCGAGGACCCCCGCTTCGAGTTCCATCACATCGACATCCGCACCGCGGTCGCCGACCCCGCGCTGATCGCCGACGGCCTGCCGATCGGCGACCAGACATTCGATCTCGTGTTCGCGGTGTCGCTGTTCGATCACCTGGATCCCGCCGGCTACCGGGCGCTGCTCGGTGCGCTCGAGCGCCACGCCCGCCCGTCGACGCGGCTCGCCTACACGGTGTTGCTCGACGAACGGACTCCCGGGGGACGCGGAGCCATCGACGCCTACGTCGACGCCCTCGGCGAGCAAGCTGCCTCGACCACCGATCGCTTCCAGGACTACCTCCCGGAGGAGCCGCTCCGGATGGCGCTCTACGAGCGCGCCTACGCGCGCGAGCTGCTCGAGACGAGTGGCTGGGTGCTCGTTCGCAGCGAGGATCCGGCGCCACCCTTCCAGCACCTCTTCACCGCGCGGCTCGACTCCCGGAGCGGGTGAACCCGTCGGGCAGTCAGTCTCCGCGAGCGAGCAACGCCCGCAGCGCCAACGCCAGCATCTCACGGGTCTCGTCGGCCGAGAAACCGCCATGGTGCCGGTAGAGGTCGATCGTCTCGGTCTGGGTCAGCGCATCGGCCGCGGCGAGCACCGCACCCCGCGATCCGCGGTCGATCGCGCCGAGCTCGGGTGCGAACTGTCGCTCGAGCTGAGCCCGCATCACCCGGCGGCCGCGCTCGAGCTGGGCCCGGATCACGCCGCTGCGATGAGCGGCGACACGTGACGCCCGAGCCGTGGCCGCGATCGCTTCGTACACCCGCATGCGTGCGTCGAGGAAGACGTCGAGGCGACGCCGGAACGATCCGGCTCCCAGGTCCTCGATCACGAAGAGGGGCTCGACCTTCTCGAGGTTCCGTTCGATCGCCGATCGGATGAGGTCGTCGGCGTCGGCCACGTAGCGGTACACCGAGCGGAGCGACACCCCGGACCGGCGCGCCACGTCGTCGGGCGACGGGACGAGCTCGCCCTCCGAGAACAGCTCGAGCACGGCGTCGAGCACGGCCAGTCGGTTGCGGTCACGGCGCGCGGTGCGGCCGTCGACCTCCGGTCCCGTTCCGAGCGGCTCCGCGACCACTGCCCGACCTCTCCTCTCCCCCACGACCCGGCGTCGACCTATTGGCACGCAGTTTGCCAAAAGGGTCGGTCGACCACAACCGCCCGGATCAGTGGGCGGCGATCCCCAGCACCGATTCGAGGGCCGCGGCGACCGCAGGGCGCACCACGGCGGCGAGCTCGGGGTTGGCGTACGCCATGAACGCGACCGGTGATGTGGTGTCGAGGGGGACGTCGACAGGGCCTCCCCACGGGTCCTCGAAGACCCCGCCCGACTCGCTCAACACCAGCGCGGCGCACACGTCGTAGGGATGGGCCGACAGCACGGTGTCGACACCTGATCTGCCGGCGACCAGTGGACGGAGGTCGCCGACGAAACGGTCGCGCCCCGACGCGACCTCGTAGAGCTGACCACCGCTGCACAGGTACTGGTCCTCGAACACCGATCGGCCCCTCCCCCGCCTCGGCACGAGGCGGTCCCACACCTCCGCTTCGATCTCGGCGAGGAGCGTCTTGCCGTCGGGCAACGCATGGGCGAAGGAGCAGAAGCCGTGCTCGACGTCTGTCGTCTGGCTCGGCGAGAGCCGGAACGGTTGCGACACCCCGGAGCGGAGGTCGATCCGCTGCGCGTCGACTCCGCCGGGACCACCGCCACGGCGGGCGCTCACCTGATCCGCCCACCCCTGCTTGGTGGTCGGGAGCTCGGTCATCACCGCGAGCTCGATGTCGGGTAGCCGCGCGTCGGCGGCACCGTCGCCGGCGACCGGAGCGAGGGCAGCGAGCACCCACGCCGCGCGCTTGTCGAACATCAGGTTCCGCGTACCGTCGATCGGATCGATGATGCAGATCCACCGCACAGCTTCAGCAGCCGTGCCGGCGGGGTACGTGAGGAGCACATCGTCCTCGACCCCTTCCATCACGATCCGCACCGGATGGCCATCCGGCCAGTGAGCCGCGAACCACTCGACCACGACGTGCTCGCTGACCCGATCGATCTCGTAGATCACATCGGCCGCGACGAGACCTGCGACGCGCCCCAACGCTCCGACGCCGGAACCGTCGCGGTGGAGGCAGACCTGCTCTCGGATCGCGGTCCCGAGCGCCGCCAAGAGGCCGCGCAAGGCGTCGAGGTCGTCGCGGTCGGGAGGGGTCGAAGGGGAGATGGCTCCATTCTGGTCCACGGCCTCCCCCGACGGACCGGACCCCCCTCCGGTACCCTCGTGTCCGTGAGAGGCTTCCTGACCCGTCGACGCTCCCGGTCGGGCCGCGCGCAGGCGGGCGGCGGGACCGCACCCGACCCCGGGCTCGACGCCGCCGAACGGGCGCTCGCTTCAGCCGAGGCACTGGTCGCCGAGCGGCAGTTCACCGAGGCGATCCGATTGCT
>JBBRHS010000185.1:0-5737 GCA_038222385.1 Acidimicrobiia bacterium | reverse complement strand
CGGCCTGCCTGGCGAGATCGGCGACGGTGAGATGCGTGCCGGAGACGGAGCCGGTCGACAGGAGCGAGAGGGCCGTGCGGGACCGGGGATTGAGGGCGGCGAGCATCCGATCCATCGCTTCGGCGTCGAGCTCCTGGCCCGTGCGCGCCGCCGAGGACCGCATGTCGAGGCCCATCAGGAACATCTTCGTGTCCTCGGCGAGCTCCTCCGGCACGGGGACCATCACGAACTCCATCGTCCTCCCTCCGAGAGTCCGCCCGCCAGGTTCGCCGGCGAGCGTCCGCCCGCGACATAGCCTCTCGGCGATCCGCCGTCGGCGTCGCCGGATCCACATGGTGCCACACGTGACGGGCCGGTGAAGGGCCGGTGAACGGGTTCAACGATGGGCCGAGCGACCCACGCAAGACCTGACACAGACGTTAGGCTCGCGCAAACGCGTGTTGTGCCCGCATTCGCGCAGGTCCAGGAGGGACGCGATGGAGGATTCGCCGCAAAGGGTCTCGGGGTGTGAGCATCCGGGGAGCGAACCGGGTGGGGAACCCGGTCCGAGTGCTGCCCTCGGGCGGCGGAAGTTCCTGGTTCGCGCCGCGGCGGCGGGAACAGTCGCGTGGGCCGTGCCGGCGATCGTCACCATGGAGCCGGCCGGCGCGGCCGCGCTGACGAGCCCACCGCCGGAGGTCGAGGTCCTGCCGAACCGGGTGACCGATCCCGGCGAACCGGGTGGCCCGGCCGTCGAGGTCGCGGCGGCGAAGCCCCCAGCGAAGCCCAAGGTGGAGGTCCTCGCCAAGACCGGCGCCCCGATCGACACCCTCTTCGGCCTCGGGGCCGTGGCCGTCGCCGGAGGTGGCGCACTGCACCAGTGGAGCGCCGCAACGGCACGGCGCGCCGCGGCCGCAGCACCCGAGGTCCCCGAGGTCCCCGAAGGTTGACCTCTCGGGGGAGTGAGGTCCCGGCGGATTACGTTCTCGGGATGCCCGCGACCCCGACGTTCGTCGACGACCACCATCTGCGGGTCGGCGATACCGAGTTCTACTGCGACTACCCGCTCGACGACGTCCCGTCCGGCCTGCTGCCGGTGATGAAGCGTCGCGATCTCGTGGAGCGCTACATCCGGCTGGCCGAGTCGCTGCACCCGGCCGTCGTGGTCGAGCTCGGCGTCCACCGGGGCGGGAGCACCGCCCTGCTCCACGAACTGACGGCACCCGAGAAGCTGATCGCGATCGAGCTCGACCCGACGCCCCCGCAGCTGCTCGTCGACTTCGTCGATGGTCGCGATCTCGGAGATGCCGTGCGCGCCTTCTACGGCGTCGACCAGGCCGACCGCGACCGCGTCACCCGGATCCTGGACGACGAGGTGGCCGACCGGCCGATTGATCTCGTGATCGACGACGCCTCCCACCTCTACACCCCGACCCTCTCGTCGTTCGAGACGCTCTTTCCCCGCCTCCGACCCGATGGCCTATTCGTGCTCGAAGACTGGAACGCCGACCAACTGCTCTCCGACGAGGTCTTCCGCGCGTTCGACGACCCGACCCACCCCTGGCACGGAGCGGCTCTCGTCGACCTGCCGGCCGCGAGGGAGGCCCTGCGACAGCACCCCGACTCCCGCCCGACGCCGTTCCTTCAGCTCGTCGTCGAGCTCATCCTGGCTCGGGCATCGGCGGGCGACGTGGTCCGAGACGTCCGCGTCGACGAGCACTGGGTCGTCGTGCGACGCGGCGCCGATCCGCTCGACCCGCGCGAGTTCCGGCTCTCCGACCTGGTCACCGACCACGTGGGGTTCACCGCCCGGTGAGTCGCCGGGCCCGGCGGCCCGGTCGACCCGGCCGGCCGCCCGTGTTCAGTGCTGCGGGTTCCCAGACCAAGGATGAGCCGGTGGACGACACGAACGAGGACTCCACACCCGCGGACGCTGCGAACGACGACGCTCCGAACGGGGACGCTACGGCGCCGTTCCACCTCGCGAGCCGACTGATCATCTCGATCCAGCGGCACGGCCTCCGGGTACCGACGTTCACCAACGCCGCGCCGATCGAGCTGGGCGGCCCCGAGCTGCTCCTCCTCGACGCGATGAACCGGCCGGATGGCGCGACCCGGTCGGAGGCACTCGCCGCCGGTCGCGTCGGTGCCGAGCTCGAGCCGTTCTTCGACCGACTCGTGAAGGACGGTTGGATCACCCCGGACGAGAGCGACGTGGCGTCGAGGACCCCGGCCCGCCCGCCCGGCCGCGCCGCGTCACTCGGCCTCGACGACACTGCGGTGATCTCGACCCCTTGGTCCGTGCGACCGGTTCCCGGCGGCTACGAGTTCGTGAGCCATCTCGGCGAACGGCTCGTGACCGTCACCAGCCGGGAACTGCTGGCGCTGCGCGAGCTCGCCGAGCCTGTGACCCTGGGCGAGGCACTGCACCGCCATCGGCTCGACGCGGGCGCGCTCGCGCTCGCGCTCGGCGAAGACGAGTTCCTTGCCGTGATCGGCCAACTGGCGCAGGCGCGTGTCGTCACGGTCGTCGACTCCGCCGACCTCGCCGGTTTCAAGCGGGTCCGGGCCGAGGGGCTCGAAGACTCCCTGATCGAGCGCGAGCTGATCTGCCAGGAGGTGTTCACCCGCTTCGCCGACTCCGACGATGCGCAGGAACGTGCCCGCGAGGAGCGGACCGGAGTCGTGCGGCCACAGGTCATCCCGGTCGCGTTCGATCCGGTTCCGCCGCTGGCCCTCGCGCTCATCACCGCATACGCCAAGGTGTTCGACGGCGGTCGCCTCGGCGAGCACTACCGGTTCCGTCGCGAGTGGGTCTGGCTCGAAGACCGCTTCGAGCAGCACACGAGTCGGCCCGCGGTGTACATGTTCTCGAACTACCTCTGGTCGCACGCGCACTGCATCGAGATCTCGCGTCGGGTCAAGGCCGCGAGTCCGGCGAGCATCACGATCCACGGCGGTCCCGACACGCCCAAGTACGAAGCCGATGCCCGCGCGTACTTCGCCCAGAACCCGCACGTCGACGTGACCGTCCGTGGCGAGGGCGAACAGACCGCGGTCGAGGTGCTGAGAGCCCTCATGCCCGTGATCGGGAGCGACGATCGCGACCTCTCCGTGCTGGCCGACGTGCCCGGCATCTACTTCCGTGGCTCCGACGGGACCGTGCACTGCACCGCCGACCGTGATCGGATGACCGACCTCGACGTCATCCCCTCGCCGTTCCTCACCGGCCTCTTCGACGCGTACGCCGAGGTCCCGGGCACGAACGTCACCATCGAGACGAACCGCGGGTGCCCCTACGGGTGCACCTTCTGCGACTGGGGCTCCGCCACCTCGAGCCGGATCCGCAAGTTCGACCTCCAGCGGGTCTACGACGAGATCGAGTGGTGCGCGAAGTCGCACATGCAGGGGATCGGGCCCTCCGACTCGAACTTCGGGATCTTCGAGCGCGACGTGCCGATCGCCGAGTTCGTCGCCCAGATGAAGGAGACCTTCGGATACCCGCGGTTCTTCGGCGTGAGCTACGCGAAGAACACGGTGAAGCACCTGCAGCACATCATCCAGACGATCGCCGGCGCCGGCATCGTGGTGCAGGGGATCCTGTCGCTCCAGACCATGGACGAGGACACGCTCTCAGCGGTCCACCGTTCGAACATCAAGACCGAGAAGTACGACCTCCTCGCGGGCGAGATGCGCCGCGCCGACCTCCCGCTGTTCGTCGACCTGATGCAGGGCCTCCCGGGTTCGACCAAGGAGTCGTTCACGAGAGACCTCCAGCAGTGCATCGAACGCGAGGTGCAGGTCCGCATCCCGCAGACCACGCTGCTCGTCAACAGCCCGATGAACGATCCCGAGTACCGCGCCGAGCACAAGATCGAGGTGCACCAGCCGTTGGCCCCTGGGCGACCCTCGCTCGTCGTGTCGACCGCCACGTTCACGCGCCAGGACTACTTCGAGATGAGCGCGCAACGGCGCGTGTTCCTGCTCTTCGAGAACTTCGGCGTGATGCGTCAGGTCTCGCGCTTCGTCCGCCAAGAGACCGCCACGCTCGAGACCGACCTCTACGAGCGCATGCGGCGCCTGTCGCGTCGGGAGCCGGATCGCTGGCCACTGATCCAGATCCTCACGAGCCTCGTGCCCCACGTCATGGAACCGCCCGTCAGTTGGGGCCTGGTGCTCGAGGAGGTCCGGCGATTCCTCGTGTCCGAGATCGGTATCGATGACGACTCCGCACTCGACACCGCGCTCCGGGTGCAACTCGGGCTCCTGCCGAGCCACGACCGGGTGATGCCCGAGACGCTCGAGCTCTCCCACGACTACGCCGCCTGGTTCCGCGACATGCTCGCCGTGAAGGAGTCGCCCGACCGGGACCAGTGGACCGAGCTCCTGCCGAGACTGCGCGAGTACGGACCGGCGCAGTTCACCATCGACGACCCCGGCGGCGTGGCCCGGGCCGCGATCGGCGCCAACATCGAGCTGCACGGCTTCGGCCTCAACTGGGAGTTCGAGACGCCGATCCGGCGCGCGTTCATCGCCAAGGAACGGACAGTCTCGACCCTCGCAGCGATCTAGGCGAGACGGAGGGATCCGTCATCCGGGGTTCGGCTGCAACTCCCCCGCGCCTTGGATCACAGTGTTGCCGTCGACGACCACACCGGTCGTGTCGCTCGTCCGCACGAGGTACATGAGTGGTTGCGGCCCGCCGGTCCCGCCGCGCAGCGACATGACCTGGCGATTCCGTTGGACCCGGACGCCGTCGACCCGGGTGAACGACATCACCGCGAGCGACGGGTTCCCTGCGCCGTAGTCGGAGCTGTTGTCGAGCACCTGCCAGTCGGATCGTCGGCCGCCGTCGATGTCGAACACGGTGACGCTCAGCGCCTGACCGCTGAGCCGGTTGGCCTGGACGGTGATGTGGTCGATGGGTCCCTTGCCGTGGGCCGCCACGAAGTTCAAGCGACCGCCCATGATCCGATTGTTGCGCAGGATCACGTTGTCGACCGATGCCGCGTCGCCTTCCGGCTCGAGGTCAAACGTGGATCGACGGACCTGGGACAGCGTCGACTGCTCGACGACGACGCGGCTCGCCCGCGTCATGGCGATGCCCATGCGACCGCTGCGCAGGCCGGTGAAGCTCCGGACCAGGACGTCGGTCGAGCGGGTCGAACCGCCGTACGCCCCACCGATGTAGACGAAGTCGCCATAGGTGTCGGTCGCCGAACACCCGATGAGCGAGATCCGGGTCGAGTTCAGGATGTCGAAGCCGTGCTGGGCCTCGTACTCGGGCCGGTACGCGGCATCACCCATCCCGGCGGCCGGGTTGGCGCCGATCACGTTGAGGCCCGACACGGAGATGTCGGCGCTGTTCACGATGCGGAGGTTCGGTCGGGCCCGGGTCCGGCGCGCGTTGTCGGCGGTCGAGCGGTCGCCGGGGGTCGTGAACACGAAGCTCGACCCGTTGCCCCGGATCGTCAGCCCACGCCGCCCGTCGACCACGAGGGTCTGCTCCATCCGGTACCGACCACCCGCTCGGAGGTTGATCACGGATCCGTCGGGCCCCGCCGCGCGGAACGCCGCCCTCTGCGCCGTGCCGTCGCCGGCACCGGTGGCGTCGACCGCCGGCGTGAAGGTCCCCGGCGTGCCGACGACCAGCGGCCGCTCGGTGCAGGCGCTGACCAACAGCGCGACGAAAAGAACAGGAAGGAGAATTCGGACGAACTTCAAGAGTTCCTCGACGATCTGCTTCACGCCCTACCCC
>JBBRHS010000184.1:0-5741 GCA_038222385.1 Acidimicrobiia bacterium | reverse complement strand
CCCGGGAAGGTGCGCTCACCGGGGGAGGTGGGCTCAGCTGCGACGTGGAGTCAGTCGGGTGGGGTGTCGGGGTCGAGGGCGCGGCGCATGACCTTGCCGAGCGGGTTGCGGGGCAACGACGCGACGAGCTCGAACGACCCGGGGACCTTGTAGCGGGCGAGACGGGCCGACACGAACGCCCGCAACGTCGACTCGCTGATCGGCTCGCCCGACACCGAGACGACGAACGCCACGAGCGCCTCGCCGGTCCGGTCGTCGTCGACACCGACGACTGCGACCTCGGCCACATCGGGGTGTTCACCCAGGACCGACTCGACCTCGGCCGGGTACACGTTGAACCCCGACACGATGACGAGGTCCTTGGCCCGGTCGACGAGCGAGAGGTAGCCGTCGTCGTCGGCGACGGCGATGTCGCCGGTGCGCAACCAACCGTCGGCGGTGAGCACCCGGGCCGTGGTCACGTCGTCGTGCCAGTAGCCGGGGAACACGTTCGGGCCCCGCACCCAGATCTCGCCCGGATCACCGGCGAGCACGTCGTCGCCGTCGGCGTCGACGAGACGCACGTCGACCCCGGGGAGCGGCGGACCGATCGAACCGGGGCGCAGCACGTCGTCGACCGCCGTGGTCGTGACGATGGGTGACGCCTCCGTGAGGCCGTACCCCTCACGAACCGCCACGCCGAAGCGTTCGCGGAACGCACGTGCGACGTGGTCCGACAACGGCGCCGCGCCCGACACCGCGAGGCGGACGGTCGCGAAGTCGTCGTCGGCGGATTCCGGGAGCGCGAGCCACGCCGCGAACATCGACGGGACCCCCGCCACCACCGTGATGCGTTCGGATGCGACCAACGCGGCCGTCGACGCGGCGTGGAAGTCGGACGCGAGGACGGTGGCTCCGCCGGCCGCGAGGGCCGTGCCGAGCACGACGTTGAGCCCGAACACGTGGAAGAGCGGGAGCACACCGAGCCCGATGTCGTCGGGCCGGACTCGGAGCCCGGGGTGGCCCTGGACCTGTTCGATGTTCGAGCGGAGGTTTCCGTGCGTGAGCATCGCCGCCTTGGGCGAACCTGCGGTCCCCGCGGTGAAGAGCAGGGCCGCGAGGTCGTCGTCGGCGCGTTCGATCGGAGGACCGACGGTGGTGGCGTCGAGCGCGCCCAACGCGTCGAGCTCGGCCGCCCCGTCGAGCGCACCGATCCGCACGGTCGGGGTGACCGACGCGAGCTCCCGCTCGAGCTCGGGTCTTGGCGACCCGGGATCGAGGGGGACCGCCACCGCCCCCGCGTGCAGCGCGGCGAGGTAGGTGACGACGAAGTCGATCCCGTTGGCGAGCGCGAAGGCCACCCGATCGCCGGGCTGCACCCCGGCCGCGGCGAACCCGGCTGCGACCCGTTCGACTCGGCCCCGGAGGGCGAAGAAGGTGACCGATTCGCCCCCGACGCGCAGGGCGACGCTCTCGGGCCGGGAGTCGGCTGGCTGTAGGAGCGGAACGACCAGGTTCACGGGCAAGGGCTTAGCCCAGCGGGCCGGCCCATGCCACCAGACCCCACCGGCGGCCCGGCACAACAAACGCCCAACGCCCCGGGGCGACGAGGAATCCGGCTCAAGCCCCACGGCGGGGACGCCGATGCCCCAGAGGTCAGGGAGCACGCCCCGTCAGCGGGGCTCGAGACGAAAGGGGAGGCTCGATGCGACGCATCCTGCTCGCGGTGACGCTCGCGTTGACGTCGACGACCCTCGTCGCGCTCGCTCCCACCGCCGCGCACGCGGTCGACTGCTCCGCGAACGGCTTCGTGGGCAGTGCCAACAGCGTCCGCGCCGGCCGAGGTCTCCCGCCACTCCAGTGGGACGGCGGCCTCGCCGGCAAGGCGTCGGGCTGGGCCGTGACGATGAAGGACAGCAACAACGGTCAAGGTTCGATCTTCCACTCCAACCTCTCCGACGGGGTCTCCGCCGACTGGTACCGCCTCGGCGAGAACGTCGGTCGCGGTCCCGATACCGGTTCCATCGCCCAGGCGCTCATCAACTCGCCGGGCCACTACGCAAATCTCATAGATCCGGGGTTCCAGTACATCGGTGTGGGCGTCGTGAGCACGGCTGACACGTGTTACGTGTCGGAAGTGTTCATGGAACTAGCCTCCCAGCCCGCCCCAAGCACGTCCGCATCGGATGCTGGAACCCCGACTTCCGACGGCTCGCGCGGATCGTCGTCCGGAGCTGCATCCTCAGGATCGGCCTCGAACGAACCCGCCGCGGAGCCGCCGCCCCCGCCACCACCACCGCCGCCGCCGGCGCGGCTGACCGTGGCCCTGGAGCGCCTCCGCGACCTCGACGGGTAGTCGCGTCCTGAACGGTCGAATCCGCTCCGCCGGCTCGACCGCTCACCCACTCAGCTCCCGCGACGAATCTCCGCCGGCTCCGCTCCTTCTCGTGCCCGAAGGACGCGTCAGCAGCTCGTAGGCGAAGAACGCACAGAGCGCGGTGACCGCGACGAACGGGATGCCGGCGACGGGTTGCTGCGCGACAACGCCGCGGAAGCCGTCGCCCGGCGCGGCCACCACCGCGACCGCGGCTGAAGCGGCCGCGACGTCGAGCACGATGTGGGTGACGCCGGGTGGCGTGTCTTCGCGGCCGAAGCAGCCACACGAAGCGAACGGATCGTCACGCGCGAGCGTCGCCGCGACGAAGAGGGTGAACCCCACGTAGGCGAGGGCGACGAGCGCCGCCACGGCCCGACCGAACGGTCCGCCGCCCGCGCCGAGCGCGACTGCGCCGACGACGGCCCCGACGACTGCGAACCCCTGGACGATCGGTTGGGGAACCGACAGGCCGAGCCGAGCCAACGCGTCGACGGTCGCGGCCGGTCGCCGGGCCTCGAGGAACCCCGCGACGACGAGGAGCGCCGCGGCCACTGCGTACGGTCCGGCGAACGCGTCCACGGCGCCGTCAGACCCTGTTCGGCGGTTGCACGAGCCGGATGACGGCGTCGCCGTCGGGAGCGGTGTCGGCGGCGAGGACCCGACCCGACCCGCCCTCGACGAGCACGAAGAACGGAGCCGCGGTGACACCGAACCGCCGCCACGTCGGCGTCGACATCACCACCGGGACCCGGCGCGGGGCGAGGTCGCGCACGACGGCGGGCCGTTCGTCGTCCTGGTCCTCGGTGACGATCACCACCTCGGTCCCCGGGGGGAGGCGGCGGGCGAGGTCGGCACGGAACTCCGCCCAGAGTGCGCGACACGTCACGCACGAGCTCGACAGGAACACGATGAGGGTGCGGGCGGCGAGCTCGACGGCGAGCGGGCGTCCGTCGGGGCCGGTCCCGACGACCGCCGTCGACGACACGATCGACCCGACCGTCGGTGCCGCCGAGATCCGCCGGCGATCCCGCAATCGGTCGACGGCCAGGACGCCGCCCAGCGCGATCGTGCACGCCGTGACCACGAGCAGGGCCGCGGTCATCGCGCGCTCAGGGCCTTCGGCCCGCGTTCAAAACTGCACGCGGAAGACGAACTGGGCCACCGCGGCACCGAGGATCAGCGCGAGCAGCACGATGATGACGATCGTCGTTCCCGGCCTCATGTCGTGGCCATCATGCCGTCACCATCATGGCGTCGCCACCGGTTCCACCCCACTACTCGGTCCAATGAGTCCGATGCCGGAACCGGCCCGCAACCCGAGTTCCTCGGCCGCAGATCGGCGATCGAACGCGAGTGACAACAACCCGTAGGAGTCGACCACGAGCACGAGCTCCGACGGACGGGCGTCGGCGTAGGTCGCGACCCAGCGCGCCATGCGCGGCGTCCCTGCGATCCGGATCTCGACTGAGCCCCCCGGCCGGCCACCGCGTGAGCGGAGCTCGTCGGGATCGATGTTCAGCTGGCAGTTGCCGAACCGGTCGATCCACCACACCTCGCCGCTGATCCCGTCGTCCTCGCTCTGGGGCAGCGAGACGAGACCGGGGACGAGACCCGCCGGATCGACCACGTCGCCGAGATCTTCGAGCGCGAGGCCCGACGCGAGGTGACCCGCAGCGGGGGCGAGCACGTCGCGGCCGGCGAACGTGACCCCCGGCGCCGGGAGGTGGAAGTCGGTGTTCGTGAGGGAGACGACGGTCGTCGCGCCACCGACCATGCCGACCGCGGGGGCGAGCAGACCGTTGTCGGGCCCGAGGAGCACATGATCGGCCGTCTGCGCGGCGACGAGGCGACGGTCGGTCCCGACTCCAGGATCCACGACCGCCAGCACGACCCCGGGAGGCAGGTACTGGACGGCCCGCACCAGGGTCAGCGCTCCGGCGCGCACGTCGTGGGCTGGGATGTCGTGGGTGATGTCGAGGACCCTGACGTCGGGCGCGAACGAGAGGACCACGCCCTTGCACACGCCGACGAACTCGTCGGCGAGCCCGTAATCGGAGAGGAAGGAGAAGGTTGGATCCTGCACGGAGCCGACGGTAGTGGGCCCGGCGACTCGGTTTCGCTTCCTACCCGGCCTGGGTGTACTTCGACGAGAGGTAGGCGTCGACGTCTTCGTCGCGGACGCGGAACGAGCGACCCACCCTGACCGCGGGGAGGTCTCCCGCCTTGATCAGTCGGTAGACCGTCATCGATGAGACCCTCATCAACTCAGCGACTTCCTGAACAGTCAGGAATCGTGCCTTCGAAAAGGACTGGGCCACGCGGCACCCCTTACTCCGTCAGGGGGGAGGGTACGCCGAGAAACGCATGGTGTCGAGTGGGACCTATGGGGCCGGTGAGTGACCGGCGGCGTCGACCTCGAACGCAGACCGGGCCAGGTCTTCGAGGACCGCGTAGGCCCCCGGAGGACGGGTGTCGTCGAGCGGGACGAGGGTGATCGGCTCGCCCCGCTGCGCCGCGACGGCGAGCGCGACCGCGTCGAGCCCCGCGAGGGCGACAGTTTCGATTCCGATGCCCAGACAGCCCCCTGCGATCGCCCGGTCGGCGACGACGAGGTCGGGGGGCGGGAGATGGAACGCGAGCTCCGCGGCGGCGCCGAAACCGGGCCCACCGAACAGGTCGTGGCCGTCGGTGATCACGGCGACGTCGTCGAACCAGCGAAGCCGACGGTCCGAGTGGGCGTCGATCGACGCGAGGCCGGTCTCGTCGTCGGTGAGCACCGTTGCGCCCGCGGCACGCGCCAGTTTGGCGAGTTCCTGTGAGAGGCCCAGCAGCGAGGCAGGCCGGGTGGTGGCGAACAGCAGCCGACCCCCACGACGCGCGACGTCGGCGATCCGCCCGAACGCGACGGCGGCACACGCCAGGGTGCGGTCGGGATCGACCGAGACCGTCGCCGCGAGATCGGGCGAGCCGAGGTCGGGCCCCCATCCGGCGGTGATCGCACCCATCACCTCCTCGAGGGTGAGCCCCGCGAAGGGCGTCAGCTCGTAGAGGGCCGTGGGCTCACCCCGAACCACCCGCCGGGCCGTCGTGAGCACCTCGGTGCGGCCGACCCGCTGCTTGCCACTGACCCGAGCCTCGAGCAACCGCTTGCGGAGGGTGGGCTCGCGGCGGGGGCCGACCGCCGGCGGCGGTGCGACCGACGCCAGCTTCGGCGGGCGACGGGTCGCCGGTCGACGGGTCACGAGTCGAGCTCGGCCGACCGTGCGGTTGCCGCCGCGACCGCGTCCATGAACGCGGCCCGGAGCCCGCGGTCCTCGAGGACGCGCAGCCCGTGCGCAGTGGTACCTCCCGGCGACGTGACCGCGGCGCGCAGCTCCTCGGGGCC
>JBBRHS010000183.1:0-5758 GCA_038222385.1 Acidimicrobiia bacterium | reverse complement strand
GACCGAACTCCTGGGTCCAGTAGAGCGTGCCGCCGGCCCCGGCGCCGAAGCCGCTCCCCATGTGGGTGAACGCGGGGTTGAGGATGTTGGCTCGGTGCCCCGGCGAGCTCAGCCATGCGGCCAGCACCAGGGTCTCGTTGGCGTACCCGCCGGCAACGTTCTCGGCGAGCGCGGTCCACCCGCGATACCCCGCGCGCTCCACTCGCACGGTGCCGCTGGATCCGTCGGACCCGATGTGGGTCATCGCGTTCCGCGCCGCCTGATCGGCCGAGTGCAGCACCGCAGCGTGACCGTGGTTCGGGCACCACGACAGCGGTCCGACCCCGACTGCGGCCCGGTGCGCGTTCACCTGCGACAACAACGACTGCTCGGTCGGCCCGGCAGTCGCGCCCGGCCTCGGAATGCAGCCCAGCGCCCCGATGGCGAAGATGGCGACGAGGCCGAAGGTGAACAACGGTCGGCGAAGCTGACGAAGCATGGGCGCGTCCTTGCGATTCGGGGGGAAGGCATCCGGGTCGTGGGCGAAGCTAGCAACCCCTCCAGCTCGCGCACCGGTACTCATCGGATTCCCGCGCCGCGTTCTTGAACGAACCTCGCGGAACGGCCAGGTCGGACACGCTCCCCGTGATCAGATCTCGCGCACCGCGCGGATTTCGTCCCGCCAGTGAAGTCGGTCGTGTCCGGATTCTCCTGGGCCGCGCGACCCATTCGTGCCCGCCGACGCGGCCCGGCGGCCTACCGACGGCCGAAGAACGTGCGTGCGGAACGAGAGCCGCGTGCGAGCCACGCTCGTGCCTCGTGGGGACGCATCCGCGCGTCGTCGTTGCGTCCGGCTTCCTTGTGCTCGCCTTCTCTGCGTTCGACGCGGAGCTGGCGCCGCAACAGGTGCCGCATCTGGCGCAGGGTGTCGCCGGCGCCGGACTCCTGTCGTGTGAGTGCGAGCTCACGCTCGAGGTTGCGCGCGTGTTCGTCGCGCCGACGGCTCACTGCGGCGCGGGTTGCGTCGGCGAGCGCGCGCCACGGTGCCGGCTCACGCGCGATCTGCTCGCGCAGGGTCGTGACGAGTGGGGAGTGGGCGTCGGGGCCGTCGGCGTGGTCGACCGTTCCGGTGATGGCACCAGGATCATCGGACTGGTCGCCCAGATGCACGAGCGCGACGTCGAGGGTGTCGTCGACGACGAGGACCGCGCCGCCGGTACCCGCTCGCACCGCCGGACTGTCGACGACCCAACCCCCCGAGTTGTACACCCGGACGATGCCCGGGTAGCGGGTGGAGCTGACGCACGACGCGAACGGTTTGTGGGTGTGCCCGTAGAGGAAGACCAGGTCGTCGGGGAACGCCGTGTCGGAACCCGACAGGCCGACCTCGAGGTTCTTCGCGAGCGGTCCCTCGATGAAGGCCATCACCCCGGTGGCCGCGTCGGGGGTGTCGGGCGCGTTGGCGCGCAGTTCGTCTTCCTTCACGCCGTCGAGCAGCTTGAGCGCCACGATCCCGGCGACCGCCCGTCGGAGCTGCTGCACCACCTTCGGTCCCCGGTGGCCCTGCGCCGACGCCGCGAGCTTGCTCGCGAGCAACGCCCGTCCGCGATCGGTGTTGAGGAGATCGTAGGAACGGCGGATGCTCTCGCCGACCGCGCCCTCCCGACCGAGGCTCGACCACACGAAGTCGATCCACGCGCCGTTGTCGTGCTCGAGATCCCACGGGCCGAGGTCGTCGACCGGCGCGCCGAACACCATGTGGGCGAGGCGCGTCATCGCCACGTAGATGCCCTCGGTGAAGTGCCCGTGGTGCACCGCGAGCATCCGGGTGCCGGCAGCGGTCGCGGCACTCGGTGAGGCGATCACAACCTCGATGTCGGGATGGGTGGGGTTGCGGTGGCGCAGCGCCCGCGTGAGCAGGTCCGACGGAATCGGGTTTCCGTCGGGGTCGAGGGCACCGAAGATCGGGGTGACCGGCCTCACTGCCGGCATCGGCGCGTCGGCGTCGACGCGCTCGATCTCGCGCGCCTCGATCTCGTCACGCGACATGCGCCACACGTCGTGGTCGTGGTTGCCGGGGAGCAGCACGATCCGCGGCGCCACGACGGCCGCGCCGCCCGGCGGGAAGAGCCGCTTCACGAACTGGTCGAACACGTCGAGCGCGACGTTCGTCGGTGCCATCGCGAGCTCGAGCGCATCGCCGTTGAACACGACCGTCGGTGGTGTGTCGGAAGCCTCGGCGATCTGGTTCATCACCGCGGTGACGCCGTCCATGACGGCGTTGCCGACGAGCCGCCCGTGTTCGTCCCGGTCGGTTAGGACACTGTGCGGCTCGCCGAAGTGCAGATCCGAGACGACGAGGAGGTTGATGGTGATGCCCGAGGCTACGCCGCGCTCCCGGTCTTCGCCTCGGCGGGAGCCTCCACCGACGGGTCGAGATCGACGTAGCGAACCGTCACCTCTTCGTAGCCGAGGCCACCGAGGAGGCGCTGCAGCATCTTCGTCGTGTTGCGTTCGGCCCGGGCCTCGACGCCACTGCCGTCGGCCGCCGCGTTCATCTTCTTCGTGGCCAACCGGTAGAGCGGTTGCTCGCTGGTCGGGCTGTCGGTGAACGGGGAGCCGATCCGGTCGGCGAGACCGCGGTCGCGGGTCGACACGTGGCTCAAATTCGGATCGACGACAGCGTGCAGGGTCCGGGCGTGGGGGAGTGTCACCACGACGCGTTCGCCACCGTCGGTCTGCACGACCCGGCTCGCGTCGATGTCGTCGAAGTCGACGACGGCGTCGACGCTGCCGACGGCGAGGAACACGGTGCGCTCACCGGCGAGGAAGGTGGGGATGAAGCGGTGACGCTTCTCGAGGTCGACGTTCACCTCGAAGTTCGCCGACGCGCCCCGGTAGCTCGACAGCGACTCGAGCCGCTTCAGCACCGTCGGTGGGGTGCGGTCGATCGTCTGGGCGGTGAACGGGTTGCCGATGTCGAGCAATCCGGTGAGCAGTCCGAGGACCACCACCATCATCGCCGCGACCGCGATGGCGACGGCGCCGAGGATCACCCCACCGAGCCCGGGCCCGCGACGGCGGGCGAGCTGACGGGGAGACGCTTCTCGCAACATGACGGCCATGGGATCCGGTGCCCTCCTGAGCAGGCGACGACCGGCCCCCGATCGGAGGCCGGCCACGCATCCACAACGACACCGGCGCCGGTCTGGTTCCCGAGAAGCCCGCGAGACCTCGGAATCGTTGCCGTTCCTGGCGGTTCCTTCAGGTTTCCGGCCCGGATTGCCGATCCACTCACGGTGGTGATCCAGGGGAACCTTCGGGAACGGTCGCTGCGGGCTCGGCGGGCGACGCTCACCACCTCGTTCGTGGTGGCGCTCGTGGCCGGTGGTCTCGTCGCGTCCGACCCTCCGCGGGCCGGGGCCGTCGCCGACGCGCCCGCCGTGACCGTGCAGACCGATTGTCTCACCGGCATCGACCGTCCGTGGGACGTCGGCTTCCTGCCCGACGGCACCATGTTCGTGACCGAGCGGCCCGGTCGGCTCAAGGTCCGCCTCCCGAACGGGGTCGTCAACACCGTGGCCGCGCCGGCCGACATCGCCGTCGGAGGTGAGGGCGGGATGCTCGGCCTCGCCGTCGATCCGTTGTTCGCGACGAACCGCTACGTCTACACCTGCATGTCATCGACGCTGGGCGGGCCCGACAACCGCGTCGTGCGCTGGACCGTCGACCCGACGTTCACGGGCACCACGTTGCGCACCGACATCGTCACCGGCATGCCGTACGCCAACGGGGGCCGTCACTCCGGTTGCCGACCGCGCTTCGGGCCCGACGACGCGCTCTGGATCGGCACCGGCGACGCGGCAGTCGGCACGAATCCCCAGTCACCGACGTCGCTCGGGGGCAAGGTGCTGCGCGTCGACCGCAACGGCGCGGCTGCGCCGGGCAACACCGGGCTGCCGGGTGGTACCGACCCGCGCATCCACGACTACGGCCACCGCAACCTGCAGGGCCTCGCGTTCCGCCCCGGGACGGGCGCGGCCTACGGCGTGGAGCACGGCACCGGCCGCGACGACGAGATCAATCTCCTCGTCGCAGGCGGGAACTACGGCTGGGATCCCGTTCCCGGCTACGACGAGGGCCGCCCGATGACCGACTTCGTGAAGTTCCCGACCGCGAGGGGTGCGGTGTGGAGCTCGGGCGATCCGACGATCGCTCCGTCGGGCGCGAGCTTCCTCACCGGGCCGCAGTGGCGAGGATGGAACGGCGCACTCGCAGTCGCGGTCCTGAAGAACACCGAGGTGCGGTTGCTGTTCCTCGACGGCCCGGGAACCACCGTCACCGCATCGGAGGTCCCTCCGCAGCTCGACCTCGGGGTCCGGCTCCGCAGTGCGGTGCAGGGCCCCGACGGGAACCTCTACCTCGCCACCGATGTCGGCCCTGGGGGCGCGGTGTGGAAGGTGACGCCGACCTCGCCGGTGGCCCGTGCCCACCGGGTGCGACGGGTCCGCACCATGACCGGCCCCTGAGTCAGTTGGCCTGAGTCAGTTGGCCTGAGTCAGTTGGCCCGCCACACGACGTCGACCCAGTAGTTCGCGTCGAGGAAGCTCTGACTCGGGAAGGTGTTGCTCGGGCCGTACGCGAACACGCCGTTCTGTCCGTCGACCCCGCTCTGGAGCGCGTGCAGCGGTCCGTTGACGACGCCGCCTCCGGTGAAGTACCCGATGTCGGCCGCGTACCGACCGTTGGGCGCGTGGTAGCCGACGACGTACGTGGTGTTCGCGCTGATCGCGACGGGCGACTCGAAGTTCACCTGCTGCCAGCCGGAGCTGGTCTCCCCGACGAAGGTCGCGGTGGCGAGCAGGGTGCCGCCGGCGGTCCAGAGGTTCCCGACGTGGGTCCCCGTGCTCCACGCGCCCTTGTAGAACCGGACGCCCGTGACGACGCCGGCGGTGTCGGTGCGGAACTTCAGCCCGAGTTGCACGCTGCCGAGATCGGCGGTGGTCGGGACCGCCGGTGTCGTGCTCGCCGGCCAGATGCTGCTGCATGCGCAGCCGGTGGTGGCGTTCACCGTGATCGATGCCGGCGGCGACTGCACGTTCGCGCTGTCGTCGACCGCGCGCACCAGGATCGTCGCCGGGCCGGGTGCCGACGGGGTGAAGGGGTAGGACCAGTTGGTGCTCCCGGCCGCCGGTCGCCAGGTCGCTCCGGCATCTGTCGACACCTCGACCTCGCCGACCGCGCCGCCGACGTCGCTCGCGGTGCCCACGAGCACGACGAGTGATCCGACGGTGGCCGCGCTCCCGTTCGCGGGCGACGCGATCGTGGCCACCGGTCGGGTCGTGTCGGTCGACTTCGTGGCCGCGGTGAGACCTGCCATCAGGCTGGTCGGCTGGGCGCCGAGGTCGGCGAGCACGTTGACGGTCGCCTGCTGCATCCGCACGTCGGGGGTCGAACCACCCTGGTCGTTCTCGGTGTCGAGTCCCCACGCCCACTGCACGGTCCCCGCGCCGAACACGAGCGCGCCGCTCGCGGCTCGGTGCATGGTGAGGTTGTGCGTCGCGGTGCCGTTGCCGAACTGCGTTCCGTAGTCGAGCAGGTACTTGCCGTCGGTGATGTCCACCGTGGTGCTCGACAGGTCGAACGACCCCGGCGGCCGGGCCGGGTCGTCGGGGGCTTCGTCCCACTCGAAGCCGAGCGTCGCGGGCGCGAGCGTGGCCACCGCGTTCGTCGGCAACGCGGCGATGCTCGTGTTGCGCCAGAACCGCATCTTGCCCTC
>JBBRHS010000182.1:0-5777 GCA_038222385.1 Acidimicrobiia bacterium | reverse complement strand
CGCACTCACTCGATCTGCGCGGCGCACCAACAACGAAGCAAAGCAACGGGAAGGCGGGACAACGAGGTTCGAGACGGACGGTCGACGTGCGGTTGTGACCCGCGGACCGTCCTGAGAAGCGATGGGTTCGCAGGTGCGAACACGGCAACGGTAGCAGACACCTACCCCCGGGCCGGACCGCTGCCCCGGGTGGGGCTCAGGAGCTCGCCGGCTCCGCGGCCGCCGCCAACTGATCGAGGGTGTGCTCCATCCCGGCCCGGTTGTGGGAGGCGCGGTCGGCGACACCGCTCGCGGGCTTGCCGGCCCAGGTCGCGATCCGGCCCCGCTGGTCGGTCCACGTCTCGGTGACGCGGCAGCCGTCGGGGGTGGGCTCGAAGGTGTAGGCCCACCGGGCGACCTTGAACGGTCCTGCGGTGACGTCGAACGCGAAGGCTCGGCCCGGGTCGGCTGCGACCACCTTGCAGTTGGTCGACCACTTCTTCTTGCCGTTCCGGTTCTTCCCCTTGAAGCTCGCGCCGACCGCCGGACCCGTCGCACCCTTGGTCCATTCGCAGGTCTCGGTCTCGGGCGACCACTCCCCCATGCGCTCGATGTCGGTCACCATCGCGTAGACCGCACCCGGATCCGCACGGATCACCCGTTCGACCTGAATCTGCTCGGCCATGGTGCGCAGGCTATCCCCGTCGTGACTCTCGTACGCTGGTCGGATGCCCGAGACGTTCACGGTGGTCGACGACGACGGGATCGCGGTCACGGTGTACCGCTGGGAGGCCGACGGTCCGGTCCGCGGCCTGGTCCACGTCGCCCACGGCCTCGGAGAACACGCGCTCCGCTACGACCGCCTCGCCCGCACGCTGAACGCAGCCGGGTGCACCGTGAGCGCGCACGACCAGCGCGCGCACGGCGCGACCGCCGCGGCGACCGGCGGCCTCGGTCATCTCGGCCCCCGCGGGATGGAAGGCACCATCGACTCCCTGCACGCGGTGACGGGGGCGGTGCGCGGTACCGCCACCGACGCCCCCTTCTTCCTCCTCGGCCACAGCTGGGGATCGATGCTCGCCCAGAAGTACGCGATCTGGTGGGGCGTCGAGCTCGACGGGCTGGTGCTCTCGGGCACGACGCTCATGGAGCCGCCGTTCCTCCCTCCGGCGGATCTCAACGCACCGTTCGCGCCTGCCGCAACCGACTACGACTGGCTGAGCCGTGATCCGGACGAGGTCCGGAAGTACGTCGACGACCCGCTCTGCGGCTTCCAACCCGACTTCCCGTTCGAGGAGATGGCATTCCTCCTCGGTGGCCCCACCGATGCCGTGCCGGCCGCGCTTCCGATCCTCATCATGAACGGCGCACGCGACCCGGTGGGCGGCGAAGCCGGCGGCGGTGCGCTCGCCGACGCGTACCGCGCGGTGGGGATCCGCGATCTGACCGTGCGGATCTACCCCGACGCCCGCCACGAGCTGTTCAACGAGATCAACCGAGACGAGGTCGCCGCCGACCTGATCACGTGGCTCGAGGCACACCCATGAGCAGACCGCCCGCATCGCCCCGTGCCGTCGCCGCCGCCCGGGGCGCGGTCCCGGCCGACCTCCTGCTCACCGCCGGGAGGGTGTTCGTCCCCACCACCAAGGAGTGGATCGCCACCGACCTCGCGATCTGCGACGGCGTGGTCGTCGGATGGGGGCCGCGCGACGCGCTCGAAGTCGTCGACGTCGGCGGCGCGGCCCTGACCGCGGGGTTCGTCGACGCGCACATGCACCTCGAGTCGACGAAGCTCTGGGTCGACGAGTTCGTGCGCAGCGTGCTCCCGCACGGCACCACCGCGGTGGCCGCCGACCCGCACGAGGTCGCGAACGTGTTCGGCGTCCCCGGGGTCGTCGCGTTGGCCGAGGCCGCAGCCGCGCTGCCGTTCACGTTCGGCGTGTGCGCGTCGAGTTGCGTCCCGGCGTCTCCCTTCGAGAGCCCCGGCGCCGAACTGGGTGCCGCCGACGTCCGCGGCCTCCTCGACGACCACGGCGCGATCGGCGTGGCCGAGGTCATGAACTTCCCCGGCGTGATCGCGGGTGATCCCGAGCTCGTCGCGAAGATCCACGCCGCCGGGTCCCGCCGCGTCGACGGCCACGCGCCAGGAGTCCTCGGTGAGCAGCTCGACGCCTACCTCGCGGCCGGCATCGAGTCGGACCACGAGTGCACCGAGCTCGCCGAAGCCGAGGAGAAGCGACGCAAGGGGATGTGGGTGTTCATCCGCGAAGGCTCGGCGAGCCGCAACCTGGCCGACCTGATCCCGATGGTGCTCCGGCACGGAACGGCCCACGTCGCGCTCTGCAGCGACGACCGCGAACCCGATCTCATCCTCACCCGCGGTCACGTCGACGACTGCGTGCGGCTCGCGGTGCAGCACGGGGTGACGCTCGAGGACGCGCTCGTGCTCGCGACCATGAACGGCGCCGAGTACCACAACCTGCATCACCTCGGATCGCTCGGACCGGGCTTCCAGGCCGACGTCCTCGCGTTCGACTCGCTCGACGAGCTGCGACCGCAGCAGGTCTGGCAGCGAGGCCGGCTCGTGGTCGACGGCGGCGCGATCGTGCCCGGCGCGGTCCCGTCGTCGCCAGCGCCCGCATGGATGCTCGGCTCGGTGCACCTCGGCCGCATCCCCGCGGCCGCACGGCTCGACCTCGCGCCGCCGCCCGGCGGCGCGGCGCGGGTCATCGGCCTGGTGCCCGGTCAGCTCACGACGGGCAACCTCGTCCTCGACGTGACCGATCCCTCCCTCGACGTCGCCCGGATCGCCGTGCTCGAACGCCACCACGAGACCGGCCGCATCGGCCTCGGCTGGGTCTCGGGCTTCGGGCTGACTCGCGGTGCGATCGCATCCACGGTCGCGCACGACGCCCACAACTGCATGGTGGTCGGCGCGCGCGGGCCGGAGGGACCAGCCGACATGGAGGTGGCCGTGGGTCGACTCGCCGAGCTCGGCGGTGGCCAGGTCGCGGTGCTCGACGGGAAGGTGCTCGCCGAAGTCCCCCTGCCCATCGGGGGCCTCATGTCGCCGCTCCCGGCACGCGAGGTCGCGGATCTCGCGGCCGCGGTGAACTCGGCAGCCGCGCGCGACCTGGGCGTGACCGCGAGCGCACCGTTCATGAACCTCTCGTTCCTCGGGTTGTCGGTCATCCCGCAGCTCCGCATCACCGACCGGGGGCTCGTCGACGTCGACGCCTTCGAGCTCGTCGACGTCGTGCCCTGACCGGTCGAATCCGCTCCGTCGGCTCAATCGCCCACCAGTCACCCGTCTGTGACCACGGTCCGCCGACTCCGCTCCTTCTCCTCCCTGACCGCAGTACCGTCCCGGGGATGACCGATGCCACCGACCTCACGGTCGAACTCGCGTACGACAGCACCGGCGACGGGTTCCCCCTCGTGCTCGTGCACGGGTTCACCGGCAGCTCGCTCGACTGGAGCGGCGTGGTCCAGGCCCTCGCCGCGGACCGCCAGATCGTGACGTTCGACCACCGCGGTCACGGGGAGAGCCCGAACACCGGCGACGCGGCCACCTACACCTTCGACCAGCTCGTCGCCGACATGACGGTGCTCCTCGACGATCTCGAGCTCGAGCGCTTCGACCTGCTCGGTCACTCGATGGGCGGAATCGCGTCGATGCGGTACGCGCTCGCGCACCCCGAGCGCGTCCGCTCGCTCGTGCTCATGGACACCGCCGCGGGTTCGGCCGTCGACAACGCCGAGATGATGCGGGCGGGGATCGAAATGGTGCGGACCCAGGGGACCTCCGCGTTGTACGAGTTGCTCCAGGGCTTCCTCGGCGAGGGCGACGCGGCCGAGGCGCAACGGGTGGCGATGAAGACGAAGCTGTCGCAGATGGACCCGGTCGCGTTCACCGAGCTCGGTGAGGAGCTCATCACCTACCCGTCGATCCTCGACCGCCTCGCGGGTCTCGAGATTCCGACCACGGTGATCGTCGGGGTGAACGACCACGGCCTCCGCGCCGCGGCCGACGACCTCGCCGAGACGATCCCCGGCGCCGAGCTGATCGTCATTCCCGATGCTGCGCACTCGCCGCAGGAGGAGAACCGAGACGCCTGGCTCGCGGCGGTCACGAAGCACCTCGCCCGCGTCGGCTGACAGGGGCTGCTGGCTGCGTCGTGTAGCGGAGACGTTTCAGAGAATCGGCAAGCGGATCGAGCACAACGTCATCGTCTACCGCTCAAGCACAACCTCACGTACTCCGCACCGTAGAGGTCACCGTCTTCACGCATTGCGGGATCGTCGGAGTCGAAATCGACGGCACCTGGTACGCGGCGTGTCGGAGACAACCACAACATCCCGAGGTTGTGACTGAGGCCGCGGCCTCTACGGCAGATGGGCAGTTACATGCGCAAGCGCGCGATGCTTCATCGTCCGAACGCCCACGCCACCATCAGCGGGAATTCGTCTCGCCAGAACGAGTCGCCGTGCGATCCGACGCGCTCGGTCACGACGACGTCCGCACCTGCATCGCGCAGTGCGGTCGCCCACCGGGTCGCGTTCTCAAGGAAGAACGGCTCCAACGTTCCGGCAACGAGGTACGCGCGCGGAAGCGGACTCGCCATCGCGCCAGAAGGTCGGTATCCACCGCCCGGCGAAGCGCAGAACACCGCGCCGTAGATGTCTGGATGGCGAAGCCCGATGGCCAACGCCAGCTCGCCACTCGCCGATACACCACACACTGCCGTGCGTTGGACAGGCAACGCGACTCCGAAACGCGACTGCACCCACCGGCGGACGTCCTCGACGAAGAACCGCTCGTGAGCAGCGAACCGCTCCGGGTCGAAGCCGGGTGAATACTCGTGGATCCGCTGCATCTCGTCGTCGAGCCGGTGTGCGGCGACGATCATCGTCGGGGGCACGTCGGCCGCCCGGTTGAGGAACGCGCCCCACTGCGAGATCAGCTGGCCGTCACCCGCGAACACGACGGCCTCCGGCGGATCCGGTGGGAGGTACACCGTCACCGGCCGACCACCGTCGTACTCGAGCGTCTCGGTGACGAGCTCTCCCGCGATGGATGACATCGTTGCAGGTCTCCTTGTCGGTCGCCTCAGCGGCAGTTCGGCAGCGGTGCATGATGCCCGATCCGAGCGAGCGACGGAACAGCGAATCGGTGCCGTTGACGGATCTCCCCGGCGTCGCGACGAGACTCGCGTCGACGGGCTACGACTCGACGAGCATCACAATCGTCTCGGGACGAACGCCGTCGGTCTTCATGGCGTCAGCGGCTGCCTCAGTCGCCAGCGCGGCCTGCAGTGTCTCCAAGTCCGGTACTTCTGCGACCAACCCCACCCGATTCGTCTGGGTCGGATCGACGAAGGTGCGCACTGTCATCCCGAGCGGCCCGAAGAACTCTTCCCGCTTCGGCGAACGAAGCCAAGCGTCGACATCATCAACCTCATGGAAAATCAGCACTGTTGCCATCGTGTCGCTCAACCTTCCGTCGATCGGTCGCAAGCTGCCGCGTACATCTTGCCCCATCGCGAGATCCGACGGAACGGCAGTTATCGCGTGTGTCAGAGCTTCATGAAGTAGCGCGCCATCGGCACGAGCTTCATCCCCGCCTTCTCGTAGGTCCGTCGTGCAGGGGCATGGCCTGGATCGGCGCCGGTGCCCACCATCGCAACCCTGATCCCGGCCTCCCGAATCCAGTCGAGCGCGAACTTCGTGAGGACTGTGCCGACTCCGGCGCCTTGGTGTGAAGGGTCGACTGCGAGCATTTCGATCTCCCCGACGCG
>JBBRHS010000181.1:0-5802 GCA_038222385.1 Acidimicrobiia bacterium | reverse complement strand
GAGTAACAGCGTTGTAATTCCATCGGCGTCATTTCGCCGAGATCGAGGGGGCGGCCGATGCGTCACGCGATGCACGAGGGAACGCACATGCAGAGTTCAGCCCAGAGTCAGCCCGTCCTGCGGGATCTGCTCGCCGTTGCGGCGGCACCCGGCGATGTCGACCCGAGCGAGGAACGTGAGCGTCGCTGGCAGGAGCGCGCCAACTGCCTCGGTGTCGATCCCGACCTCTTCTTCCCCGAGCGGGGAGCGTCGACCCGGGAAGCCAAGGCGGTCTGCGGGAGCTGCGAGGTCCGGGCCGAGTGCCTGGAGTACGCCCTCGACCACGCCGAGAAGTTCGGCATCTGGGGCGGGCTCTCCGAGCGGGAGCGTCGCCGCCTGCGTCGCCAGCGGGCGCTCGCGCGCCGGAACGCCGCCTCCGCTTGACCCACCCCGACGCCCCGAGGCCGAACACACCCACCCGGTGTGCGCGGCGTGGGGGAGTCACGGGCCGGTCGGTCCACCTGCGCCGGCCGAGCCGTTCGCGGCCGCGGCCCGGGCCCGCGCAGCCTCGATCGTGCGCTCGGCGGTCACCCCGCTCCAGGCGCTGAACCCGGGCGAGGCGCCGGCGAGTGCACTCGCCGGCACCAGGCCGACGATCTCGACCGCGGTCACTTCCTGGCCGGCCGCGCGAGCGAGCTCGCGGATCCGCTCGCACGCCACCTCGAGACCGGTCGCCGCGAGGTCGACGAGGTTCATCGACACCTGCACCCGCCCACGCGATGCCAGCGGGAATCCGAGGGCCCGGACCCCCGTGAGGCCTCCGTTGCGTTCGCGCACCGCGTCGGCGATGCCCCGTGCGACGGCGAGGTCGTCGGTGTCGAGCTCGCAGTTCACGGCGACCATCGGCTTGCGTGCGCCGACCGCGGTCGCACCCGACCGGGGATGCGCCGAGGCGGGACCGAAGTCGGGCCGACGGATCGCGAACGCGTCACGACGCGTCTCGGGCAACGAGCGCCGTTCGGGGTCGGCCTCGTCGTAGAGGAACACCGGGATCGCGTGGGTCGCCGCGAGCCACCGGGCGAACGCCCGTGCCGCGTCGACAGCGATCTTCTCGTCGGTGTCGTCGAGCGCGACGAACGGCACGACGTCGAGGATCCCGAGCCGGGGGTGCACGCCGTCGGACTCGTGGAGATCGAGCGGGCCGTCGGCCACCGCATCGGCGAGCTGTCGAACCACAGTTTCGGTCTCGCGAGGGGTTCCGCCGATGACCGTGAACACACTCCGGTCGTGATCGACGTCGGAGTGCACATCGAGCAGCGCCGTCCCGCACGCCGCGCCGAGCGCGTCGATCACCTCGGGCCGTCGACCCTCCGAGATGTTCACCACCGCTTCCAGTGCCGGCTCGGAGGTCATGCCGTGAGGTTAGGTTGGGTTCGTGCGCATCGGGTTGGCGTTGCCCCAGTACGACTACTCCATCACCGGGGAGTCGCCGTTGTCGTGGGAGTCGGTGCTCACCTACGCCGCGACCGCCGACGCGTCCGGCTTCGACTCGCTCTGGTTGTCGGACCACCTCTTCCTCGACATCGGCAAGTACGGGGGGAGCAGCGAGCGGCGAGCCGCGTTCGAACCGTTGGTCACCCTCGCGGCGCTGGCCCGTACGTACCCGCGCATGCGGATCGGCACCCTCGTGCTGTGCGAGGCGTTGCGGCCTGCGTCGGTGCTCGCCAAGGCGCTGTGCACGCTCGATCGGATCAGCAGCGGCCGACTCGACGTCGGGCTGGGAGCGGGGTGGTACGAACCCGAGTACGAGGCCATCGGGATGACGCTGCCGTCGCCCGGCGAGCGGATCGCCCGCATCGGCGAGGCCGTCGAGGTGCTGCGCGGGATGCTCGACGCCGATGCCGATGAACAGCCGGTGACCGTCGACGGAACGTTTCACCGGGCGTTCGGGGCCACGAGCCTCCCCCCGGCGGTCCAGCGGCCCCGGCCTCCGGTGTTCATCGGCGGCAAGGGTGACCGCATGTTGCGTCTCATCGCCGAACGGGCCGACGGCTGGAACACCTGTTGGGCGTGGACCCCCGAGGCCTACCGGGAACGACTCGATGTGCTCGAGCGCGAGTGCGACCGCATCGGTCGGGATCCGGCCACGATCTGGCGATCGCTCGGTCTCTATGCCCTGTGCGGGGAAGACGAACGAGACCTCGCCCGGCGCTTCGCGCGACTCCGCCAGCAGAACCCCGGGGTCCTCGACGCCACCTCGCTCGACGAGTGGCGGGTCGGACGCCTCGTCGGGACCGTCGACGAGGTCCGGGAGCGCGCCGCGGGGTGGGTCGACCTCGGGGTCGAGACGCTCATCCTGGGCGTCGGGGCCGTCCCGTTCGCGGCTTCCGGGACCGACGACGTGGCGCTGCTGGCCCACGCGCTCCAGCCGCTACGGTCCGGCCTGGCTCCGAGGCCCGTATAACCTGAGATCCAATCGTTCGGAAAGGTCGTCCCAATGAATCTGGGCCCCACCGAGTTGATCATCATCCTGGTGATCGTCCTCCTGATCTTCGGCGGAAGTCAGCTCCCGAAACTCGCCCGCTCCCTGGGCCAGGCGTCGAAGGAGTTCAAGACCGGCACCGAAGAGGGTGCCAAGGACGCCGACGCCCCCGGCGACGACACCAAGGCCTCCTAGCTCCATCGTCGCCTGACCCCGGTCGAGCGCCCGTCGGGTCTCCACCGCCCGTCCAGTGGTTTTCTCGCGGGATCGGGGAACCCCACCACCACTCCCTGTCGTTCTCGTGATGCCTGACGGTGTTCCCACCTGGGAGGAGATCGCCCGCGACCACGGGCGGTTCCTCTACCGCGTGGCGTTCCGCCTGACCGGCAACGACGACGACGCACAGGATCTCGTGCAGGAGGCGCTCATCCGCGTGCAGCGCGGGCTCGAGCGTTACCAACCGGGATCCCTCGAAGGATGGTTGGCCCGGATCGTGACGAACGTGTTCCTCGACGAGGTCCGACGCAAGCGACGGCGCCCCACCGACTCCCTGCCCGACGACCCCGAGCGCGTCCTCCCGAGTTCACCGGGCGCCGACGAAGTGAGCACCGTGCTCTCGACCGACGTGCAGGCGGCGCTCGACGCGCTGCCCGAGGAGTTCCGCGTGCCCGTCGTGCTGTGCGATGTCGGCGATCTCACCTATGAAGACATCGCCGCCACCCTCGGCGTGCCGGTGGGAACCGTGCGCTCGCGCATCCACCGGGGTCGCAAGCTCCTCCGCGCATCGTTGGGAGGTGAGCGCACGGCATGAGCACACCCGATCCCACCGATGAACTGCTCTCCGCGTACCTCGACGGTGAAGTCACCGCCGACGAGCGGTCCACCGTCGCCGACGCACTCGCCCGCTCGGCCGACTGCCGCGCCGCGCTCGCCGAGCTCGCGGTGGCACGCGACGCGGTTCGGGGCCTCGACGACCCCGAGCTCCCCGCCGAGTTCCTCGCCGACATCGAACGAGCAGTCGCCGCGGGCAGCACCGCGCAGGCCGCGGCGGCGGTGACCGATATGGGCTCGGACGGTTCGAGGCCGCGGAGGGGTCTGGCGTGGCTCGCCGGTGGCGCGGCCGCGGCTGCGCTGCTCGCGGCGATGGTGATTCCGTCGACCGACCGGGTGGATCCCGCAGTGCGCGCCCGCGTCGACGCCCACGCGGCGCGATCGTCGGTGAGCGACGACCCGGTGAGCGAGCTCGCCCCGGTCGCGACCGCGACGGGTGGACCGCGTCGATGAGGCGACGCACGCCCTGGATCGCGCGGGCCGCGGCGGCTGTGGTCGGTGGCGTGTTGGTCGCGTCCGGGATGCTCCCGGACGGGTTCGCGTCGTCGTCGTTTGCGGCGTCGGAGGACGAGAGCGGAGTCGAGCTCCTCGCCCGCGCCCGCGACGCGGCCGCGAACTTCGACTTCACCGGCGAGGTCGTGGTCGAGTGGCGCGACGACGACGGTCGCCTGCACCGCGAGCGGGTGCCGGTGCGGGAGGCCGACGGCGTGCTCCGGGTGGGGGAGAAGCGCAAGATCATCGGGGCGGGCGACGATCGGCTGTTGGCCCGTGACGGTGTGTGGAAGCGGCTCTGGGCCGGCCCGTCGGATTCCACGGGCTCCGAGCTGGTCGCCGTGGATCCGGAACGAAAGTACGCCTTCACCGTGTCCGACGGGCCCCGCACCGCCGGGCGGAACACGACGCTCGTCGAAGTGGCGCGCTCGGCACGGGGCTCGAAGAGGAGCGACAAGCCGGGCCGGGTGAGCGAGCGCTTCGCCGTCGACGATGCCACCGGACTGTTGCTCCGGCGCGAACAGCTCGATCGTCGCGGCCGGGTCGAACGAGCGGTCAGGTTCGTGGAGCTGAACGATCCGACTCCGGCGTCGATGTCGGGATCAGACGATGCGCCGAGCGCGAAGGGGTCGGCGCCGAAGGCGATCGCGAAGACGAACGTCGCAGCCGACGTGCCCGCGCGCCTCGGCCACGGATTCGCGCTCACCGGGCTGTACCGCGCCGCCGACGGCACCACCCACGCCTTCTACAGCGACGGGATCTACACCGCCTCGGTGTTCCGACAGGACGGCGAACTCGATCGCCAAGAGCTGCCCGATGACTCGACGTCGACAGACTTCGCCGGACGAACACTCACGACCTACTCGACACCGAGCGGAGCAGTGGTGGTGTGGGCCGACGACGACCGGGTGTTCACGCTCGTGAGCGACGCGCCCAAGCGTGACCTCGACGCGATGGTGCGCGACCTCCCCGAGGCGTCCGAGGCGGGCACCGCGACCGAAGTGGCGCGGTTCGTCTTCGGGCCGTTCCGGTGGTGACCGCTACTGGGCGGGTGCGAGACCCCGGCGGCGGCGCAGGATGCGACGGCGTTCCCGCTCCGAGGCACCGCCCCACACGCCGTGGTCGATCCGGTTCTCGAGCGCGTACTCGAGGCACTCCAGTCGCACAGGACAGAGTTGGCACTCGCGCTGCGCGATCTCAACACCGATGCCGTCGGACGGGAAGAACGTGCCGGGAGGGAGTTGGCGACAGCGCGCGGTGAGCATCCACTCGTGCTCGGCGTCGTATTCGGGTTCCATGTCGGTGCCGTTGCCGGCATCGTCGGTCTGCATGTGGGGCCGCTCCTGCCTGGGGGCCGGGTCCCGCTAGCCTCGAAAGGACCCGGTTCGCTCGGTGCAACGCTGAGTCTCGCGGTTCCGGTTCCCGAACCTCGCAACATTCGCCTTCCGACCCGGAAGATTCTCAGCGAACTCTCAGTGCCCAGGGAACGGCACTTTCAACCCTGGCGTTCACCGTGACGATCACGACCAGGCGCAATGCGGACCGCGGAGGTACCGGTGACCGACGAAGACACCAGCAACGAAGACACCAGCAACGAAGCCGAACCGCCGGTCACCGAGCCTGTCGCGAGTGCCGCGCCGAGTGCGGACGACGACGGAACCGCAGAAAGCCCCCAAACCGTCGCGCCCACATGGTCCGCGACGACCACACCGCCCCCCGCCGCCGGTCTCCCTCCTGGGCCCGCCTGGGCTGCGCCTGCGCCCGCGTCGCCGGCACGGAAATCGCGCGGCCGGGTCAAGCTCTTCGCCGGCGGCGCCGTGATCGGTGCGCTCGTCGGCGCGCTCGTGGCCGGCGGCATCGTCGCGGTGGCGACGAACGACGACGACAGCAACTCGACGACCCGCGTCGTGGAGCGGGTCGTGCCGGCCAGGAACTCGCCGAACACGTCGGTGTTCGTGGAACCGGCCGACATCCAGGACGTGCTCGCGGCGGTCGAGCCCGCGGTCGTCGCCATCACC
>JBBRHS010000180.1:0-5882 GCA_038222385.1 Acidimicrobiia bacterium | reverse complement strand
GGAGCAGCGGATTCGACCGTCAGGAGAAGAAGCGGAACCGGCGGACGGTGGTCGCGGGACCCGCGGTCCCGGGCGGTCGAGCCGGAGCAGCGGATTCGACCGTCAGGAGAAGAAGCGGAACCGGCGGACGGTGGTCGCGGGACCCGCGGTCCCGGGCGGTCGAGCCGGAGCAGCGGATTCGACCGTCAGGGCGTCAGTCGCCGAGGATCTTGTCCGAGAGGCCCGACATCGCCGACGCGAAGGTCTGACCGATGAACTCGTGCGAGCCGGCGAGCACATCGGCGAGCTCGGCTCGGGGCGCGAACGCGAACGTCCACCGCAATCGGCTCCCGCCGTCGGTCGGTTCGATCACCCACTCCTCGAGCAGCGCGTCGAACACCTCGTCGCTCGTCTCGTCGACGCGGTACGCCCATCGGGTGGGCTCGTCCCAGGCGAGGATCGTCTCGCGGTAGGTGGTGTCACCCATGCGGACCCATCGACGGGAACCGACACCGTGGGGACCGTCGCCCTCGTAGCCGCCCGCCTCGAGCCCGGGGAACCAGCTCCAGCCCGACGGGTCGGAGGTGATCACCGCGAACAGCTCGGCGACCGTGGCGGGGAGATCGGGGCTCGTGTACTCGAACCGCAGCGGCGCCTCGTCGAGGAACCCGAGCTCGACCGCGCGCAGCTGGTGGGCCATGCGCGTGACTGTAGCGACCGGGCTAGCTTCGCATGATGGTCCATGCGTTCGACGAGGGGGTCCCGGGATGACGTTGCCGCGCGAGGTGGTGGCCACGGGAGTGGTGGCGGAGCTCGGCGACTTCGAGGAGCTCGTCCGCTCCCTCGACGCGCCCGACCTGGCGGCGCCGAGCCGGTGCGAGGGTTGGACCGCGGGCGACGTCGCCGCGCACGTGATCGGCCAGATCAGCGACATCGCCGCGGGCCGCTTCGACGGGCTCGGGACGCCCGAGGTGACGAAGCGCCAGGTCGAGGAACGTCGCGGCCGCACGAGCGCCGAGCTGGCCGATGAGCTCGCGACTGCCCGTGCCGCGACCGTCGACCTCCTCGCGGTGTTCGACGACGCCGCGTGGGCGGGCCCCAGTCCGGCCGGGGCCGGGGCCGGGACGCTGGGCGCGGGGGTCGAGTCGATCTGGGTCGACGCCTACCTGCACGCCGACGACATCCGTGTCGCAGTCGGACGCCCGACCGAGGTCGGTCCCGGGGTGCAGGCGTCGATCATGCACGTGGGCGACCTGCTCACCGAGCAGGGCCACCCGCCGGTGACACTCGCGCTCGAAGGCGTCGACGAGTACCTCGTGTCGGGCGGAGGGACGAGGGTCGCCGGCGACGCGATGGCGTTCGCGCTCGCCGCGACCGGTCGAGGCGATCCGATCGTCTTCGGCCTCGACGAGCGGGTGAACGTCTACCGCTGAGAGGCGCTCGGATTCGCGCGCGCGCCACCCCGCTTCTGTTCGAAGTGCACGATGCTGAGTGCGGCGAGGTCTTCGTCGGTGATGCGGATCGCATCGGGTGGACTCGAGCCGTCGCGCGCTCGGAAGAAGTTCTTGTCGTTGCGCAGGTACGGCCGGTAGAAGTCGAGCGCGTCGTCGAGGAGGGCGTCGTACTCACCGAGCAGGTTGCGATCCTCCACCAGATCGAGGCGCAACCGGTCGATCGAGCTCTCGGGTCCGATGCGGGCCCGCTCGATCGTGATCGGGAAGGGATTGGTGAGGTGGAAGTAGCGCCCGACCTCGCCCGGGTCGTCGGCGAGCGCCACCGCCTCCTCGCACAACACGTCGACCGGAACAAGGTTCAGCGACGACGACGGCTCGACGAGGAGCTTGACCTCGTGCCGGTCGAGGTAGCCGGCCTGCCTTCGCTCCACGACCCTGCAGAACCGTTCCAACCCGCGGAGGAAGCCGTAGTAGCCGCTGTCGGAGCTCGATCGATACGTGGAGAGGGTCCCGACGACGATCGACGGTCGCATGATCCGGATCCGCTCGAACCGGGCCGCGTACGAGACGACGACGTCTTCGCCCTCGCGCTTCGAGGCCTCGTACCAGTTGTTCGGCTCGAAGGCCGGGTCGTAGGGCTCCTCGTGCACGTCTCCGACCTTCTGGCCGGCGACGTACGCGGTGCTGATGTGGTTGAGCTCGGGGATGTGGAGCTCGGCGGCGGCTTCGACCAGGTTGGTGGTACCACCGACGTTCGTCGCGATGATCTCGTCGCGGTGCTTGTCTTCGTAGCGGAGCGACGCGGCGGCGTGCCAGACCTCGTCGGGTCGATCTGAAACGAGCCGGGCCCGATCTTCGGGCGAGAGACCGAGACCGGGCTGTCCGATGTCGCCGGCGAGCGGAACGAGGCGACCGAGCTGGTCGTCGATCCCGTTCGTGGTGCCCGCAGCTTCGGCCGCCGCCCGCACGGCACCTTGCAGGCGCGCGGTGATGTCGCCCTTCGGCCGCACGAGGCAGTACACGAGTCTGCGATCGCGGCGGAGCAGCTCCACGACCAGGCTGCTCCCGAGGAACCCGGTGGCGCCCGTGAGCAGTGCAGTACGTGAGGTCATCGATACCAGTCGGGGGGTCGGGAGCCCAAGAACCTACCTCTCCCCGACGGCCGGCTGTCTGCGGCGAGGGCGCCGGCGGCATCGCGGCGCGGAGGGTGCTGGCGGGGTCGACCCCGGGCGTGGAAGCCTGGGACCGATGACACCAGCCGCTCCCGAGGAGGGAACGAGATCCGAGACCACGGATCGGCCTTCCGCTCCCCAACGGGCAGTCGCGCTCGCGTTCGAGGGTTTTGCCCGGATCACGTTCCGGGCCTACATCACCCTCGACGTCCGGGGGCGGGAGAAGCTCCCCGAGGGTGGGTTCGTCGTGGTCAGCAACCACGCGTCCCATCTCGATGCCATGGTGATCCTCCATGTGTGCGGGGGGCCGTTCCGTCGCTTTCACCTGGCCGCGGCGGGCGACTACTTCTTCGGGCCGGCGATGGCCGCGGCGGCCGGGCGCAAGCCGTCTCGGTTCGGAGCGCTCCTGCGAACCGCCCTTCGCCTCGAGCCGATGCCCGTCCGACAACTCGGTGAGAGCGCGCAGCGGCGAGCGGCCCGCACCGCGGCATTCGCGAACCTCGCGGCATCGTGTCGAGCGGGCGACGTGGTCGTGTTCTTCCCTGAGGGCAGCCGCTCGCCCGACGGTGTGATGCGACGGTTCCGCAACGGGATCGACGAGCTGAGCGCCCAGTTCGACGGCCCGATCGTGCCGATGCACATCGACGGCGCCTACGCGCTCTGGCCCAAGGGCCGACGATGGGGACGGCGCGGAACGGTCACGGTCACCGTGGGTGATCCGCTCTACCCCGAGCCGGCCAGTACCGAGCCGGCCCGTGCCGGGGCGGCGGGTACGAAGGGCACGGGTACGCGGCGGCCACGATTGTCGAAGCGGCTCGAAGCAGAGGTGCGCAGACTGGCGGGTGAACCGACCGGTGAGGAGCAGACGATGGTGCAGCACATGAAGTGGTGGGGTTGGGGCGACGAGCAGGTGACCTTCACCCACGAGGACAAGCCCGATCTCGCCCCGTTCGTCCGGGAGAAGCTCGGGATCGACCTCGACGGGCCCCGTGAGTCGGTGCTCGACTTCGACGAGCTGGCCATCGACCCGCCGGTCCCGAACGAAGCGTTCAGCGCGGCCCTCTCGGATCGGCTGCGTCCCGATCAGATCACCTCGGAGCCGATGGAGCGGGTTGTGCACGCGTACGGCAAGAGCGTGCGCGATCTCCTCCGGATCCGCCGCGGCGACCTCGGCCGCATGCCCGACCTGATCGTGTACCCCGAGTCCGAGGACGATGTCGTCGCGATCATGGAGACGGCACTGGCCCACAGCGTCGTCGTCATCCCGTTCGGTGGTGGCACCAACATCTCCGAGAGCCTCGAGCCGCCGCGCGACGAGCTGCGCACGGTCGTCTCGGTCGACATGCGCAAGATGGACGCAGTGATCGAGATCGACGAGGTCGCACGACTGGCGCGCGTGCAGGCGGGCGTGCTCGGGCCCCGCCTCGAAGAGCAGCTCAACGCGAAGGGCTGGACGTTCGGCCACTTCCCCGACAGCTTCACCTACTCGACGCTCGGCGGATGGATCGCGACGCGATCGTCGGGCATGCAGTCCGACAAGTACGGCGACATCGCCGAGATCACGCAGGCGTTGCGAGCGGTCACGCCCGCGGGTGTGCTCGTGACCCGGGCGGTCCCGTCGAAGTCGACCGGACCCGACGTCAACCAGATGATCCTCGGGAGCGAAGGCCGCCTCGGGATCATCACTGAGGCAACCGTGCGCGTGCACCGCGCGCCGGAGCAGCGCAAGATCCTCGGCTACCTGTTCCCCGACTGGTACGACGCGATCACGACGATGGCCGAGATCGCCGAGAGCGAGGCATCACCGTCGGTCACGCGGGTCGCCGACCCGAACGAGACATTGTTCTCGTTCGCGACCAAGAAGCCGGGTGGCCTGGTCGACAAGTACACGTCGGCCGGCCTCAAGGAGTTCCTCCGTCGGTTCAAGCACTACGACATGGACAAGGCCTGCCTGGGGTTCATCGGGTTCGAAGGCTCCGAGAAGCACGTCAAGCACCAGCGCAAGCTCGTCGGCGAGATCGTGTCGCGGCACAACGGCATCTGCGTCGGGTCCGGCCCCGGCGCCCTGTACGACCAGAAGAAGTTCGACACGCCCTACATCCGCGACCACCTCCTCGACTACGGCGGCGTCGCCGACGTCTCCGAGACGTCGGCGCCGTGGAGCGTGCTCCCGAAGCTCTACGACGGCGTGATCGAGGCCGCGGAGAAGGCGTTCGTCGAGCTCGACGTGCAGGGGTGGATCATGAGCCACCTCTCGCACTCGTACCACTCGGGCGCGTGCCTCTACTTCACCTTCGCCTTCATCGGATCCGATCGGACCGACGTGCTCGACCAGTACGCGACCGTCAAACGAGCGATCCAGCAGGCGTTCATGGATCTGGGCGGGACGTTGTCACATCACCACGCAGTCGGTCTCGCGCACGCGCCCTGGCTCGAGCAGGACATCTCGGCTCCGGGCGTCGCGATGGTGCGCGCGCTGTTCGACGGCGTCGACCCGGAGCATCAGCTGAACCCGGGCAAGATCGTCGACTGACGCGGTCGCACGGTCGCACGGTCGCACGGTCGCGCCGGCGCACGGTGCGCCCGGGTCAGGCCGGTGCGGGTCGTGCTCCGCGGAGCAACGTGCCGGGGAGCTCCCCCGTCGGGGAGCCGTCTTCGAACGTGACGGTGCCCGACTTCACGGTCGCCCGGTAGCCCCGGGCTTCCTGCATGAGCCGCCGCCCTCCGGCCGGGAGGTCGCGCACGACGTGCGGCGGCGGGCAGGCGAGCGCGTCGAAGTCGATCACGTTCACGTCGGCGAGGTAGCCGGGTGCGACGACCCCGCGGTCGAGCCACCCGACGTGCGCGGCCGTCCGCTGCGTCTGCGCGTGCACGAGCCACTCCACGGGGAGGCGTGGTCCACGCTTGCGGTCGCGGCCCCACACGACAAGCGACGACGTGGTGAAGCTCGCGTCGCAGATCGCGCCGCAGTGGGCGCCGGCATCGGACAAGCCGAACATGGCGAACGGGCTGGAGATCATCTCGTGGATGTCGTCGAAGTTGCGGTGCGCGAAGTTGAACAACGGCACGTAGAGCAGACGGTTGCCGTCGTCCTCGAGCAACGTGTCGTACACGAGGACGGCGGGATCGTCGCCGGTGCGCGCCGCCTCGGCGCCCAGCGACCAGTCGGCGTCGAGCTCGTAGTCGACCGGGTCGGTGAGACGGAACATCACGTGCCAGTCGGTGGAGAGCGTGCGGAGGAGCCCTTCGGGCAGCGTCGCCGCGAGCTGCTCGTGCT
>JBBRHS010000179.1:0-5907 GCA_038222385.1 Acidimicrobiia bacterium | reverse complement strand
ACCGCCATCGCCGGCTCCGATGTCGGCCGGGTCGAGGGTCACGGTGAGGCATCGTTCGTGTTCGGCACGGTCCCGCTGCTCGACGGCGACTACCCGATCACCCTGGGGATCACGAGCCGCGACGGCGCGAAGGTCTACGACTGGCAGGATCAGCAGCACACGCTCTCCGTGATGCATCCCGGTCACCAGATGGGGTTGGTGGATCTCTCGATGATCATCGACGTCGACTCCGAACCCGACGTGCAGCAGCATCCACCGACCGAGGCGACCGGTCGCCTCGCTGCCGGATGAGCGCCGATCTCCGACTCACGGGCAAGGAACACCGGAGCCTGCTCGCCGAGATCGAATCCGACGCGCGCAGCCGTCGCGCCTCCGGCGATTTCGGACCCGAGATCGACCGCCTCGACGAGATGTTCAGCGCCATGGCGCCACCGATCGTCGGCGACGAGTTGCGCTTCGTCCTCGACCGCGCCGAGCTGGCGACCTTCGTCGACGTTGCGGTTCCGGTGGCGTCGAACCTGCCGGGAGGGAGCTTCGCCAAGAAGGCCTTGCGCAAGGGCATGCGGTGGTACTTCGACTACGTCGCCCAGCAGGTGAACGAGTTCAACGTCGGCGCGTCGAGCGCGATCGAGTTGCTCGCTCGGAGGATGGAGAAGCTCGAGGCCGCCATTCCCGCGGTCGATCCCCGTCTGCTCATCGAACGCAGCAACCCGCTCCCGCAGGGAACCGACGACGGATGGTCCGAGAAGATCCCGGCGTTGCTCGAGGGCGTCGAGGGTCGGGTCGCAGTCATCGAAGTCGCCGACGAGGCGCTGCTCGCGGCGCTCGACGCCGCGGGTTTCGATGCCTACGGCGTGGACCCACTGTCGCTCAAGCGCGACTGGACCGGGCAGTTCGAGGTCCGGGCCGACGACGCCATCGGGCACCTCACCGCGGTGGGTCCGGGAACGTTGGGTGCACTGGTGCTCACGACGTGCACCGATCAACTCCCCACCGGCGATCTGGTGGAGCTCGCCGATCTCGCCGTCACGGTCGTTCGTGAAGGGGGACGGCTCGTGGTCGTCGGAACCGATCCGGTGGCGTGGGCGGCCTCCTGCTCACCGGTCGAGGCCGATCTCGCCGCCGGGCACCCGTTGCATCCCGAGACCTGGCAGCATCTCCTCGAAGACCGCCGGTTCTCGGATCTCGCGTTGCTGCCGGGCGTGTCGAGCTCGGTGGTGGAAGGTCGCCCTGCGAGCTACGCGGTCGTGGCCACCGCACCAGGGCTCAGGACCTAGGTCGCGGTTGCTCCGGTCGATCGTGCGACAACGATGACAGCGATCCATCAGTTCGTCCCGACGTTCGCCAGCCGTGACGCGGTCGGTGGGCACACGCTCGAGGTGCAGCGGACCCTGCATTCGCTGGGCATCGCATCCGAGATCTTCGCCGCCGACATGACGCCGGAAGTGCGCGACATCGCCCAGCCCATCTGGACGTTCGTCGACCGCCCAGCCGCCGACGATACGCACCTGCTCTACCAGGCTTCGACCGGCAGCTGGATCGTGCAGCTGCTCCTGAAACGGCGCGAACCGATGATCGTCGACTACCACAACATCACCCCCCCGAGGTTCTTCGCGCCATGGGAGCCCCGGGTGGCTGCCGAGCTCGCGGCCGGGCTCCGCCAGGTGAAGCGCCTCTCCCGGCGTGCGGTCTCGGGGTGGGGTGATTCGGCGTTCAACGAGTCGGATCTGGTGCGGTTGGGGTATCGGCGGACCCGGGTGGTGCCGATCTTGTTCGATCCGTCGACGTTCGAGCGTGAGGTCGACGCCTCGGCGTTGGCCCGTTTGGAGGCGGCTCGCGCGGGTGGTGGTTCCGACTGGTTGTTCGTGGGTCGGGTGGCGCCGAACAAGGCGCAGCAGGATCTGGTGAAGGCGTTGGCTGCGTATCGGCAGGCGTTCGATCCGAAGGCGCGGTTGCATCTGGTGGGTGGCGCGTCGTCGCATGCGTATCTGACGGCGTTGGAGAAGTTCGTCGCGGAGTTGGGGTTGTCGGACGCGGTCGAGATCACGGGTTCGGTGTCGGCGGGTGAGTTGTCGGCGTACTACCAGTCGGCGGATGTGTTCGTGTGCGCGTCGGAGCACGAGGGGTTCTGTGTTCCGTTGTTGGAGGCGATGCATCATCGGGTGCCGATCGTGGCGTTCGGGGCGGCTGCGGTTCCCGAGACCTTGGATGGTGCGGGGTTGGTGTTGTTCTCGAAGGCACCGCAGGTGTTCGCGTCGGCGGTGGCGCGGGTGCTCGGCGATGGTGGGTTGCGGGACCGGTTGATGGATGCGGGAACGGCCCGGTTGGAGGACTTCAGCCTGGAACGCAGTCGGGCGAGCCTCGTCGCTGCGATCGACGAAGCCACCGGATCCACACGCTGATGAAGTTGGCTTTCGTGACGCCGCGATACGGCGAAGAAGTGGTCGGCGGAGCCGAGTACGGCGCTCGCTCGCTCGCCGAGCAGGCTGTCGATCGGTTCGGTTGGCCGATCGAGGTCTTCACGTCGTGCGCCCGCGACGCGGCGACGTGGGCGAACTTCTATCCCGAGGGGACGACGACCCTCAACGGTGTGACCGTGCATCGATTCCTCACGACCCGGGAGCGGACACCCGGCTTCGACGAGCTCTCGACCCGGGTGCTCAGCTTCCCGAGGGTCGCATCCCTCGAAGACCAGGAGCAGTGGATCGACGAGCAGGGTCCCGAGGTCCCGACGCTGGTCGAAGCGCTGTCCGACAGCGACGCCGACCTCTACGCCTTCTACCCCTACCTCTACTACCCGACGGTGCGCGGGATCCCCCGCGTGGCGGGCCGAGCCGTGCTCCACCCCGCGGCGCACAACGAGCCGCCGCTCTTCATGCCGTTGTTCGGCAAGGCGTTCGCCGGTGCGAGTGGCCTGGTCTTCCACACCGAGGCCGAGCGCCGCCTCGTCGAGCAGGTGTTCCCGGTTGCGCACCAACCCACCCTGGTCAACGGACTCGCCTCCGACGCGCAACCGGGAGACGCCCCGGCAGCCAGGGAACGGCACGGGATCGGTGAGCGGCCGTATCTCCTGTGCCTGGGTCGCGTCGACGAAGGCAAGGGGACTGCGCTCCTGTCGAGGCTGTTCATCGCGTACAAGGAGCGCCACCCGGGACCGCTCGCGTTGGTGCTGGCCGGTCCGGTCGTGCACGGACCACCCGAACACCCCGACATCATCGTCACCGGTGCTGTTCCCGAAGACGAGAAGTGGGGTCTCCTCCGCGGGGCGATGACCCTCGTGTCACCGTCGCCGAACGAGTCGTTCTCGCTGGTCCTGATCGAGGCTTGGAACGTCGGGACGCCGGTGCTCGTGAACGCCCACTGCCCGGCAACGCTCGAGCACTGCTACCGCTCCCGGGCCGGCCTGCGGTTCGGATCGTTCTTCGAGTTCGAGACCGCACTGGAACGCCTCGAGGAGTCCGAGTCGCTCCGGGCCGAGTTGGCCGCGAACGGGACTGCCTACGTCGAATCGAACTTCCGCTGGCCCGGGATCATGGACCGCTACGCAGCGTTCCTCGGTCGGGTGGCCGACCGCACGAGCGTCTCGTCGGGCTAGTCCGCCGCCGCTTGCTGCCGTCGCTTCAGTTCTCGGCCCGCGGTTCCGATTCCTTCTCGTGCGAAGAGTCGGTGCCGTTGCGCTCGTGTTGATGACGCTCGTCGGCGTTCTCGCCACGATCGAAGTCGAGTCTGCCGGTGCCGCACCTCCGACGGTTGCATGGAGCCACCGCTTCGGTGGCCAGTTCGTCAACCGCACGTCGTCGCCGGTCGTGGCCGACGTCAACGGCGACGGTGTCCCCGAGATCGTCATGGGGCACCAGGACGGGTACCTCCGGGTGGTCGACGCGGCCACGGGCATGAACCTCCCGGGGTGGCCCCGCCCGGCCGACCTCTGGGGTGGGATCGCCTCCGCGATCGACAGCTCGCCCGCGGTTGCCGATCTCGACGGCGACGGCCGACCGGAGATCATCGTCGGCGTCGGTTCCAACGAACGGGTGAGCCAGCCCGGCGGGGTGATGGTCTTCCGAGCCGACGGGAGCGTGCGGTGCCGGGTGCCCGGCCGGGACATCGGCAACCTCTGGAACGGAGCACCCGTTCCCGACGGCTATCCCGAGGCTGTCTTCTCGAGCCCGGCGATCGGCGACGTAGACGGCGACCGGCTCCCCGACATCGTCTATGGGGGCTTCGACCTCTTCATCCATGCCCTCGACCGCAATTGCAACGAACTGCCCGGCTACCCCTACATGGTGGAAGACAGCACCTGGGGTTCTCCCGCGCTCTACGACGTCGACGGTGACGGCGCGCAGGAGATCTTCATCGGGTCGGATCAATCTGCCGGAGGCGCCATCGACTGGTCGGGTGGTGAGTTCCGCGCGCTCGACTACGTCGGTGGTCCACGCGAGATGTGGAAGAACCGCATCAACGACGTCATCACCTCGAGCCCGGCGATCGGCGACATCGACGGTGACGGACGGCTCGAGGTGGTGGTCGGCGGCGGCTACTTCTTCGGTCGGGGCGACGGGACGAAGGTCTGGGCGTGGCACCTCGACAACGGATCGGTGCTTCCGGGCTGGCCGGTTCCCACGGGTGGCGCCACCTTGAGCTCGCCCGCGCTCGGCGACCTGAACGGCGACGGGAGACCCGAGGTCGTGATCGGGAGTCGCGACGGGTTCACGTACGCGATCCGAGGCAACGGCACCGTGCTGTGGCAACAGAAGCCCACCAACTGTTGCGTTCCCGCCGGGCCGGTCGAGTCGTCGCCGATCATCGCCGATGTCGACGGCGACGGCGACCAGGACGTCGTGATCGGCAACAACTGGGGCGCGTACGCGCTCGACGGCCAGACCGGGGGAGTGCTGTTCGGTGGGACCCTCCAGAACGGCTACAGCTACGTCGCCGCCGCTGCGGTCGGCGATTTCGGACCCCACGGCCGGCTACTCGTCACGATCGGGTTCACTCCCGACAAGTACAACTTCTTCGCGGCGTACCGGATCAGCGGGAGTGCCCAGCCGGCGTGGCCGATGTTCCGCAAGAACGCTCGGCGCCTCGGCACCGATCCCAGTGACCCGCCACCACCGGAGTGGCGGGCGGAGACGCTCGAGGGACGCTCCGGGCAGAACATCACCCCGAACGACGTCGGGCGCTACACCGCGGCGCTCACGTTCGCCGGTGCGCCCCACGTCTTCAGCTACGACGCCACTGCGCGAAACCTCCGGCATGAGTGGTGGACCGGTTCGCGCTGGATGTTCGAGGTGCTCGACGGTCCTGGTGGTCGCACCGGATCGTCGGCCAACGACATCGGTCAGCACGTCACCGCGGTGCTGTACGCCGGTGCGCCGCATCTCTTCTCGTACGATGCGACCGCGCGCGCGCTCCGCCACCAGTGGTGGACCGGCAGCACGTGGATGTTCGAGACGCTCGATGGTCCCGGTGGTCGTCCGGGTTCGTCGGGGAACGACATCGGTCGGTACGTCACGTCCTTGTCGTACCTCGGTGCCCCGCATCTGTTCTCGTACGACGCGAGCGCGCGCTCGCTCAGGCATCAGTGGTGGACCGGCACGCGCTGGATGTTCGAGACGCTCGATGGTCCCGGTGGTCGGGCAGGGTCGTCGACGAACGACATCGGTCGGTCGACGGTCGCGGTGCTGTACAGGGGCAGCCCTCACCTGTTCACGTACGACGCGACCACACGCGCGCTCCGTCACGCGTGGTGGACCGGGGCGACCTGGCTGTACGAGGTCCTCGACGGTCCGGGTGGTCGCCCGGGTTCGTCGGCCGACGACGTCGGGTCCTCCGTCACCGCCCTGTTGTACGCGGGCAGCCCCCACGTGTTCGCCTACGACGCGTCGGTCCACACGTTGCGCCATGCCT
>JBBRHS010000178.1:0-5966 GCA_038222385.1 Acidimicrobiia bacterium | reverse complement strand
CGCGGAGTCGGCGCTGCGCCGCGAAGACCGGTGGTTCCGTTCCCTCGTCGCGCATGCGTCGGAGTACACGCTCGTGTGGGACGCCGACTTCAAGCTCGTGTACGTGAGCCCGTCGGTGGTCGAGGCGACCGCAGGAACGCTCGCGCCCGGTTCCGAGGTGGTGCACGCCGAGATGCTGCACCCCGACGACTTCCCACTCATCGAGCGGGAGTTCGTCGAACTGTTCGCCGCGCCGACCGGAACGACGCGTCGCATCGAGTTCCGACTCAAGCTCGGCGGCGAGACCGGGTCGTTCCGATGGGTCGATGCCGTGGTCACCAACCTGCTCGACGATCCCGACGTCGCCGGAGTGGTCGTGAACGCGGCCGACGTGACCGAACGTCACGAGCACCAGAGCCACCTCGATCACCTCGCCAACCACGACGCCCTCACCGAGCTGCCGAACCGGTTCGCGTTCGAGCGCGAGCTCGAGGCGCGCCTCGCGGCTCGCCTCGCGGCACGCGGGAAGATCGACGAACCGCTCGCGGTCTGCTTCGTCGACCTCGACCACTTCAAACGGGTCAACGACAGCCTCGGTCATCGTGCCGGCGACGAACTGCTCCGGATCATGGCCCGACGGATCGGGGCGGTGGTGGGCGACTACGCGTTCGTCGCCCGCCTCGGCGGCGACGAGTTCGTGGTCCTCGCCGAGAACACCGACCTCGACGAGGCCGAGGTGCTCGCGGCCCGTCTGCTCTACGCGATGAGTCAGGACGTGTTTCTCGGGTCGAGCCGCATCCACGTCGACGCGAGCATTGGTGTGAACGTGACCGACATCTCCACGCCGTCCGACCCGGTCGAGTTCATGCGTGACGTCGACGTCGCGATGTACGAGGCCAAGAACCTCGGTCGGGCCCAGATCGTCCGCTTCGATGTTGCGTTGCGCGAGGCGGCCCAGGCCCGTCTCGATCTCGAGACCGCGGTCCGGAGGGCCGTCGCGAACGACGAGCTCGTCGTGCACTACCAGCCGCTGGTCGCGGCGGTCGGGGGAGCGGTCGTCGGCCTCGAAGCCCTGGTGCGCTGGCAACACCCCACGCGTGGTCTCCTGCCGCCGTCCGACTTCCTCGCCGTCGCCGCGCAGTGCGGCCTGAGCGCGCGAGTCGAAGAAGTGGTGCTCGGGCGCGTGCTCGCCGACCTCCAACGCGACGCGGACCTCCCACGGGTGTGGGTGAACCTCTCCGCGCTCGAACTGTCTCGCCCTCGCCACACGCGTCGCATCACGGCCGCCGCGATCGAAGCCGACGTGTCGCTCGCCCGGCTGGGCTTCGAGCTGACCGAGACCGTGCTCGCCGCCGACACGATCACCGTTCGCGAGAACCTCGCCTGGCTGCGGGACCGTGGTGCGCGTGTCGCACTCGACGACTACGGCACCGGCTACGCGAGCCTCGCCAACCTCCATGACCTCCCGATCGACGAGCTGAAGATCGACCAGTCACTCATCGCGGGGATGACCGCCGAGCCGTTCGACCGGGCCGTGGTCGACGCCATCGTCAAGATCGCGGGTTCGCTCGGCCTCGGTGTGGTCGCCGAAGGGGTCGAGACACCCGAGCAGGCCGACCTGGCCCGCACCCTCGGCATCGCGACGCTGCAGGGCTACCTCTTCGCCCGTCCCACCGCGCTCGAGGCGCGATCGAGCTCGCTCGACTACTCCACGCAGGCCCGGTAAAAGGTCCATCAGCGGCTGGGTGGCGATCGGGAACCCGGGAGCCGGGCCTCGTGTCGTACCGTGGGCCCCGTGAACGAAGCGCATCTGCAGTTCTGTGCGAGCGACGACTGGCGGCAGATGGTCGAGGAGCTCGTGATCCCGGCCGCGCTCGGCGACATCGATCTCGGCGACGACGTGCTCGAGATCGGACCCGGTCCGGGTTTCACCACCGATGTCGTGCGCACCCGTGTCCCTCAGCTCACGGCGGTGGAGATCGACACCGATCTGGCCGCCTCGCTCACCCGCCGGCTCGCGGGGACGAACGTGGCGGTCGTGCGGGGCGACGCCACCGCGCTCGATCTGCCCGCCGACCGGTTCAGTGGTGCGATCTCGTTCAACATGCTGCACCACGTGCCGACGCCCGACGGGCAGGACCGGATCTTCGCCGAGCTCGCCCGGGTGCTCCGCCGCGGCGCCCGCCTGGTCGCGGCCGACAGCGCGCCGCGTGACCAGCTCGACGACTTCCACCGGGACGACACCTGGAACCCGATCGACCCGGCCTCGCTGCCGGATCGGCTCACCGCGGCCGGCTTCACCGGGATCGAAGTAGGCGGCTACGAACTCGGCTGGACCTGCACCGCAACCGCGTCCTGATCACCGGCGCGTCCTGATCACTCGCGCGTCGTGGCCACCGCGCTGCGGATCAGCGGAGCGCCGGCAGGAGCTCGTGTTCGGCCCATTCGAGGAAGGGATCCTGGGCTTCGCCGCCGATCTGGACGAGTGCGACGTGGGTGAACCCGGCGTCGAGGAACTGCTGCACCGCGGCGACGTGGGCGTCGAGGTCGGGGCCGCACGGGATCTGCTCGGCGACGTCGTCCTCGGTCACCGTCTCCGACGCGCCGTCGAAGCTCTGTGGGGAGGGGAGCTCCGCGTTCACGTGCCACCCGCCGAGGGACCACCGGAACTGCTCGCGCGCTCGCTTGCGGGCGCTCGACTCGTCGGCGTCGTAGCAGAGGGCGACCTGGCCGATGCGCGCCTTGCCGGTGCCACCCGACGCGTCGAACAGCTCCCCGAGCGCCGGGTCGGGCTCGACGGCGATCATCGCGTCGGCCTGACGACCGGCGATCTCGCACGAACGCGGACCCGAGACGGCCAGGGCGATCGCCGGGAGCTCGTCGGGGAGGTCCCAGAGCTTGGCGTTCTCGGTCTGGAGGTACTCGCCCCGGTAGGTGAGGGTCTCGCCACCGAACAACGCCACGATGATGTCGAGTGCCTCCCGCAGCTTGTCGTGGCGTACGTCGAGCTGCGGCCACGCATCGCCGGTGACGTGCTCGTTGAGGTTCTCGCCGGCGCCGAGGCCGAGCGTGAACCGGCCGTCGCACAGGAGTTGGATCGTCGCGGCCTTCTGGGCCACGACCGCCGGGTGGTACCGCTGCGTCGGGCAGGTGACGTAGGTCATGAGGTCGATGCGCCGGGTGGCCTGCGCCACCGCTCCGAGCACCGACCACACGTAGGGCGAATGGCCCTGCTCCTCGAGCCACGGGAAGTAGTGGTCACTCGCAGCGAGGAAGTCGAATCCGGCGGCTTCGGCCGCGACGGCATCGCGCACGAGCTGTTTCGGCCCGGCCTGCTCGCCCATGATCGTGTACCCGAACGACGTCATCCCGGTTGCCCTCTCTGCGCGCGGTTCTGTGCGAGCGCCTGGTCGAACCTCGCCCACTCGGGGTCGTACCCCGGCGCGCTTGCGATCACACCCGGATACGGACCGCTAGCGTCAAGCGGATGTCGCGACCCCGGGCGGTGCTGTTCGATTCGGGTGGGATCTTCCTGCTCCCCCAACACGACCGGGTCATCGGCGCGTTCGTCCGCGCCGAGGTCGACGTGGCGGCCGTTCGCCTCGACGACGCGCACTACCGGGCCGCGGCCAGCTTCTCCACCGACGTCGACGTCGATGCCGACTGGGCCGGGAGCTGGCGGGCGTACCTCGAGGCCTACATCGACGCGTGCGGGGTGGGCGACGCCGACCGCGAGGAGGTGCACCGCCACCTCGACAGCGAGTTCGCCGATGCGGCGCTGTGGCTGTCGGTCGCGCCGGGGTGTCGCGAGGGTCTCTCGGCGATCGCCGCAACGGGTGTCGACCTCGGGGTGGTGTCGAACGCCGACGGGGTCATGGGTGCCCGCCTGCGCGAGCTCGAGATCCTGCAGGTCGGGCCGGGGATCGGGGTCGAGGTGGGCTGTGTGATCGACTCGGGAGCGGTCGGAGTGATGAAGCCGGATCCGCGCATCTTCGAGATCGCACTCGACGCGCTGGCCGTCGACGCCGACGACGCCTGGTACATCGGCGACATGCCCGCCTTCGACGTGGTCGGCGCGCGTCGAGCCGGTCTGCGGCCGTTCGTCATGGATCCACTCGGTCTCCACCTCGACGCCGACTACGACCGGGTTGCGTCGCTCGCCGAGCTGGCGGAGCGCATCGGCCGCGCTTGATGCCGGGATCCGTTTCGTGGTCTCGCTCGGCGGGAACACTGCTTTGATGGCAGCAGACGGGAACCGGGGCGGAACCGATCGGTTCGATCTCGAGTCGGCGCGCCGCGCCGCCGGGAGCGACCGCACCGCGCTCTGGGTCGGCGAGTTCCTCGCCAGCCCGGGGAGCGACAACGAGGTGCTCGCCGCCGCACTCGCGCAACGAGAGCATTGGTGGGTGGGGCCGATCAGCATCCCGCTCGACGATCTCATCCGGCTCGCGGGGCCCGAGGACGACGCACTGGTGCCGATCGCCGATGAAGAATGGGACGACGACGTCTCGTCGATGGAAGCGAGCGTCGAAGAGGGGTGGGAGCCCCCGCCACTGCTCGCCGAGCACCAGGACGGACGTCTCCTCCTCCAGGATGGCAACCACCGGTACGAGGCGCTCGTCCGGTCGGGCGCGCCGAGCGCGTGGGTGCTCGTCTACTTCGACGACAAAGCGACGCGCGACGCGTTCTCGCGCCAGAACGGGACGAGCGTGGTCAGCTCCCCGTAGCCCGGGGCGGGCGGGCAAGGATGTCGGCGAACCAGCCGAGGGTGTGCTTCGCCCACAGCGCGACCATCGGGCCGGGCACCGCCATGAACCCGTGGGGCATCTCAGGCAGCACCAACAGGTCGACCTCGCTGCTGGCCGCGGCCCAACGGGCCGAGAGCAGGAGGGTGTCGTCGAGGAGATGGTCCGACGTGCCGACGCTCATCAACGCGGGCGGCATGTCTCGCAGGTCGGCGAACGCAGGCGAGACCGACGGATCCCGACGTTCGTCGTCGGTGAGGCCGGGGAGGTAGCAGTCGGTGAAGAAGGAGATGCCCACCGGGTCGAGCAGGTCGGGTCCGGCCGACGGGCGGATGCCCCGCTGGCTCGGGGAGCGACCCCAGTCGTAGACGCCGAACACGAGGTTGGCGCCGTCGACGCGGTGCGCGGCGTGGAGCTCGTCGCGGATGCGCAGGAGCACGATCGCCGACATGTAGCCGCCCGCAGACTCCCCGCCGAGGAGGAGGCGACCCGAACCGAACTCGCGCTCTGCGTTCGCGAGCAGCCATTCGGCCACCGCGACGCCGTCGTCGGGTCCGGCCGGATGCGGGTGCTCGGGCGCGAGCCGGTAGTCGACCGACACGACCGCAATGTTGAAGCGGTAGCGGAGGTCGACGCTCGCGAGGTCGCTCATCTCGGGTGCCCCGAGCATCATCCCGCCGCCGTGGAAGTGCAGGTACACCGCAGTGGCCGGACCGTTCGGCGTGAACACCCGGCACGGCACCCCTGCGATCTCCCGGACGTCGGCCTCGGGCGACGGCATGTAGATCGTTTCCATCGCGGCGCGGGACCGCGCCACCTGCTCGTCACGGTCGAGTGGAACCGCGTCGTCGGCGGGAGCGTCGTCGCGACCCATGAGCTCGAGGATCGTGGGGAGGGTCGCGTCGACAGCGGCCCGGGTCTCGGCCCGCATCGCCTCCAACTCGTCGGTCCAGAGCTGCATGGTTCCCCCTCGAGGTGTGTCGCTCAACCGGTCTCCCGACCCGTCGTGCGCCTTGGTCGTCGCTCGTGATCATGCATCACCGACGCCGGAGCGATCCCGGTGGGCCCATGGCGGCCAGTACCCGTCGGGCGGTGACCCGGCCGACCAGGTCGACGGCCGCGGGGGAGGCGCGTTGGAGGTACCAGATGGCGCGCGTCATCGCGTCGCCCGGGATCACGGCCCGGTTCCGCTCGACGCCCCGGAGGGCGGCCCGGGCGGTGGCTTCGGGTGGGCGGGGCTTC
>JBBRHS010000177.1:0-6007 GCA_038222385.1 Acidimicrobiia bacterium | reverse complement strand
CGGGCTGATCAGAGCGACATCTGCTTCAGTAAGAATCTTGAACGCTGCGCCATCCGCCCAGAAAATATCGCCAAATCCATAACCATGTCCATTCGGTGATTCATTCCAACGATATTCCACAAATCCACTCGACTGGCGGATGCCGGCCGGCTACATGTTCAAGGAGGTCCCGAAGTGGGAGGCCGACGAGCTCGGTGACCCGGTCGAGTTCCTGCTCGCGGAGATGGACCGCCACGGGATCCGCAAGGTCGTGACCGGGGTCGAGGACCCGAACGGTGCGCGGGCGGTGCGCGAGTACCCCGACCGCTTCGCGGCCTCGATCCACGTCGACCCGAACCACGGGATGGAAGAGGTCCGCAAGATCCAGCGGTTCGCCGACGAGTGGGACCTGAAGTCGGTCGGTTGCTTCCCGGCCGGCCTCTACCCGCAGGTCGCGATCAACGACAAGAAGTTCTTCCCGATCTACGCCAAGTGCGTGGAGCTCGACGTCGCGTTCGGATCGACAATGGGTGTGCCCGGACCGCGCATCCCGTTCGCACCGCAGCACGTCGCCCACCTCGACGAGGTGTGCTGGTACTTCCCGGAGCTGCGCTTCGTCACCCGCCACGGCTGCGAGCCGTGGACCGACCTCGCGGTGAAGCTGCTCCTGAAGTGGCCGAACCTCTTCTACTCGACCACCGCGTTCGCGCCCAAGCACTACCCGAAGGACATCATCGACTTCGCGAACACCCGCGGCGCCGACAAGATCCTCTGGAGCGGCTACTTCCCGGCGGGCCTCACCTACGACCGGATCTTCTCCGAGCTCCCGAACGTCGCCTTCCGCGACCACGTCTGGCCGAAGTTCCTCCACGAAAACGCGACGCGGGTGTTCAAGCTCGATCAGTGAACGCCGCGTCGCGCTCGGCACGACGTTCGGCGCGGCGCCGTTGCTCCTGGGCCCCGTAGGCGTCGGCGAACCCGCGGCTCACGTGACGGAGCATGATCCAGCGACCGTTCCGATCGGGCATCCCGCCCACTGAACCGGCTGGGAACGACACGCGGAAGAGCCCACCGATCGAGGTCAGCACCCCGAGGACGAGGAACACCACGAACACACGCTGGATCGCGTTCACCGAGAGACCGTAGAGGGCGAGCGCGGCCACGGCGACACCGATCCCGGACACGATCCACCCGGCCCGCATCGATTGGCGCATGCGTCGCTGGACGTCGTCGGTGTACGGGAGGAACCCGTCGGCCTGACGACTGAGCACGAGGCACAACACCACGGTGACGATGATCCCGAACGGGAAGACCACCAGGAACAGGAACGGCCAGAGCGGTGAGTGCCGGAGGTGGGAGTGGTAGAGCCGATCCGAAGGCTCGCCCGACGACGCGCACACCGCAGGGAGGACGCCATCCTCGTAGTCGTCCATCCGCACCCGCACCCGAGCCACAAGCGAAGACTAGCCACGGTCCCAGAGGGAGTCGAGGACGATCGCGTCACTCGAACGCGGGAGGGGAACACAGTTCGGCGGCTCGGACCACGCGTGCGGCTCTGCCTGCGCGACCGCGCCTATTCTCTCGCCTCGCATGGGTCCGCTCAACGGTGTCCGCGTCATCGAACTGCCGAACATCGGGCCGACGCAGTTCGCGGGAATGGTGCTCTCGGACCTCGGGGCCGAGGTGCTGCGCCTCGACCGGGCCACGAGCGTCGCGAGCGGCGAGGGCGTCATGCCCGCATCGCCGTACGCGAGTCTCGACCGCGGCCGGCGCTCGGCCGGGGTCGACCTCAAACATCCCGACGGCGTCGCGACGGTGCTGCGACTCTGCGAGACGGCCGACGTGCTGATCGAGGGGTTCCGCCCCGGCGTCGCGGAACGCCTCGGGGTCGGCCCCGACGAGTGCCGGGGGCGCAACCCGCGGCTCGTCTACGGACGCATGACCGGGTGGGGCCAGGACGGGCCGCTCGCGCACGACGTCGGACACGACATCAACTACATCGCGCTCGCCGGAGTGCTCGCCCACATCGGAACCGCGGGTGGCCCGCCGGTGCCGCCGATCAACCTCATCGGCGACTTCGGCGGTGGCGGACTCCTCCTCGCGTTCGGCGTGCTCGCCGCGCTCGTGGAGCGCGGCATCTCGGGCGAGGGGCAGGTCGTCGACGCGGCGATGGTCGACGGCAGCGCGTCGCTCATGAGCGTGTTCGTCGGCCTCGACGCGATGGGGTTCTGGAAGGAGGAGCGGGGCACGAACCTGCTCGACGGTGGCGCGCACTTCTACGGCGTGTACGAGACGTCCGACGGCAAGTGGATCTCGATCGCGAGCTACGAGCCGCAGTTCTACGCGGAGCTGCTCCGGCTCCTCGCCCCGCTCGGCTTCGACGACCTCGAACCCGCGGGCCAGATGGACGACACCGCGTGGCCCGGCCTCAAAGAGCGCTTCGCCGAGCTCTTCGCGACCCGCCCCCGCGGCGAGTGGGTCGACTTCTTCGCCGGCCACGACGTCTGCTTCGCCCCGGTGCTCACGATGAGCGAGGCGCGTGCCCATCCGCACAACGTCGCCCGCCAGACGTTCATCGAGATCGACGGCGCGCCGCAACCCGCGCCGGCCCCGCGCTTCAGCCGTACGCCGGGCGCGGTCCGCAACCCGCCGGTCGTCCCCGGTGCCGACACCGACACCGTGCTCGCCGACTGGGGTCTCTCCCCCGCCGAGATCACCGACCTCAAGCAATCCGGCGCCATCGCCTGAGCCGAGCCGATCAGCCGGCCTTGGCCGCGGCGCGGGCGGCGGAGTGCTCGGTGAACGCTGCTTCGATGTCCTCGAGGCGCCGACCCTTCGTCTCGGGGACGACTCGCCAGATCCATACGAAGGCGATGAGGCACATCGCGGCGAAGATCCAGAAGGTCCACGTGGTCCCGATGTCGTCGAGCAGCGTGAGGAACGTCTGGCTCACGAGGAACGCCGTGGCCCAGTTCAATGCGGTCGCGACGCTGATGCCACGGCCGCGGACCCGGTTCGGGAAGATCTCGGCGATCATCGTCCACGTGACCGGACCGAGCGAGAACGCGAACGACGCGATGAACACGACGAGACAGACGAGGGTGATGATCCCGGTCATGCTCGGCCCGCCACCCGTCGGCGTCGACTCGTCGAGCGCCAGGAAACCGAACCCGAGCGCGGTGAGACTCACGAACATCCCGACGAGCCCGCTCAAGAGCAGCGGCTTGCGACCGAACTTGTCGACGAACGCGATCGCGACGAACGTCGCGAGCACGTTGACGACGCCGACGGCGATCAACGTGGCGCGGGTCTGCTCGGCCGCGGTCGTGAAGCCGGCTCGCTTGAAGATGTCGTCGGCGTAGTAGATCACCGCGTTGATGCCGGTGATCTGCTGGAAGAGGGCGAGTCCGAGCCCGACCTTGAGCATCGGCCGCACCCGCGGCGAGAACACCTCACCCCACGACGCCTTCTCCTTCGCCTCGGCGTCGACGTCGGCCTGGATGAGATCGAGGCTCGCGTCGACGCGGTCGGGGTCGCGGACCTTGACCGACGCGGCGCGGGCCTGCTCACGTCGACCCATCTTCAGCAGGTAGCGGGGGCTCTCCGGCATCACGAGCATGAGCACCACGAGCAACACACCCGGGACCAGCGCCCCGCCCAGCATCCAGCGCCAGTTGTCCGACGTCGCCAGCTGCGACTGCGGCACGGTGAGCAACGCGTCGACGATGTACGCGACCAAGATGCCCACGGTGATCGCGAGCTGGTACGTCGACACGAGTCGTCCACGGATCTCCGAGCGCGCCATCTCCGCGACGTAGAGCGGCGCCGCGACCGATGCCACCCCGACGCCGATGCCGATGGTGAAGCGCCCGATCACGAGCACACCGGTCGCGCCGGCGGAGGCCTGGATGATCGCACCGGCCGAGAACAGGACGCCCGCGAGCAACAGCGTCGGACGACGACCGACCTTGTCGGCGAGTGCCCCGGCGGCCAGCGCGCCGAACAGCGCGCCGAGCGTCACCCAGCTGGTGACGACCTCCTCCATCGTGGAGCTCAGATCGAACTGCGGCTGCAGGAAGCTCAGCGCGCCGGAGATGACGCCCTGGTCGTAGCCGAACAACAGTCCGGCGACGAACGTCACCGCCCCGACGAGCACCATCCAGCCGCGGATGGTGTGACCGGCGATCCGGATCTTCCCGGGCCCCCCTTCTGTCGCGCCCTTGCCCGTCGCCAGCGCCCCCGCCATCGTCGAACTCCTTCCCACCGACGGCCCTCAGGCCGTGCGTACCGTGAACAGCTCGACCGGATCGACGAAGCCCTTGAGGATCCGTCTTCCGGCCGGTTCGAACGCAAGCCCCGTGCGGGCGGCAGTCACTTCGTCGCGCACGTCGCCCGTGGTGAGGATCTCGTAGGGAACCGCGAGCTCGGCCGCTCGTGAGGCCAGGTTCACCACCGCGCCGTAGTAGTCGCCGCCCCTGCTCAACACCGGCCCCGACGCCACCGCTCCGCGCGGCGTGACACTGCTGTCGTCGGCGAACGCCTCGGCGAGTCCGAGCGCGACCTGACACGCTGCGGCCGCGCTCACGGTCACGAACATCACCTCGTCGCCGATGAGCTTCACGACCCGGCCTTCGTGGCTCGCGACGAGATCGAACGCGGTGGCCTCGAAGTCGTCGACCAGTGCCGCGAGTTGGTCGGCGTCGAGCTGCTGCGACAGCGGGGTGAATCCGACGAGGTCGACGAAGCCGACCGTCATCCGACCGGTGTGGGAGTCGCTGGTTCCCTCGCGCGAAGCCTGAGAGCGCCGGATCGCCTCCTCGACGTGCTCGCGGAACAGGATGTTCATGACCGCGGGAATCATGTCGAGCGCTCGAGTCGTCTCCACGTTCGCGACGGCGAGGTCGACCTCACCGTGGCCGTCGGCCATCAACGGGTGCTCGACCTCGGCCAGGAACATCGAGATGACCGTCTCCGCCAGGCGCGCCAGCGACTGGCCGAGGACGCGCACGAACTGGAAGCCCGCCTGTTCACCGAAGAGCGCGACCGCGAACTCGAACGCAACGAGCAGCTCGACGTCGGCTTCGGTGAACACCTTGTCGTCGGGGAGGGCGGTCGAGAGGCCGCTCGCGCGCCGGATCTGCTGGACCCGCTCGCCGGTGATGCCGGTCCGTTCGACGATCTCCGCCAACTGCAAGCGCTTCCCCGGACGGATGATGCGATCGCCGACGACACCGGTGAGTCGCTTCCGTTCCGCGGCCTCGACGAGCTCGTCGAGCGAGAGGCCCTGCTCGGTCAACCACTCGAGGAGCGCCAGCCGGTCGACGGCGTCGGGCGCTTCGGGGTCGTAGAGACCCGCTCGTTGGAACGCTTCCGCACCCACGGCGGTGAAACCTAGACCTGAGGCAGCCCGACGCGCGGATGCCCGAACGCCTCAGCCCGCGGCGCGCCAGCAGTACCAGGCCGCGACCGACCGGTACGGCCGGTAGGGATCACCGAGCGGCAGCAGCTCCTTCGCGGTCGGCCGCTCCGTCATCCCGTGCACCGCGGCATAGCCGGTGCGAACCCCGAAATCGTCGACCGGCCAGACGTCGAGGCGGCCGAGCTCGAACATGAGGAACATCTCGGCGGTCCACCGACCGATGCCCCGCACGGTCACGAGCTCGGCGACGATCACGTCGTCGGAGCGGCGACCCATCCGGTCGAGCTCCACTGCGCCCGCGAGCACCTGCTCGGAGAGATCCCGGATCGCGGCCGCCTTGTTCCCCGACAGACCCGCGCCCCGCAACGCTTCGACGGGCATGGCGAGCACCGCCTCGGGCGTCGGCTCGCCGTCGAAGAGTGCTGCGAAACGGCCGTGGATCGTGGCCGCGGCCTTGCCGTGGAGCTGCTGGAACACGATCGCGCGCGCGAGCTCCGCGAAGTGCCCGCTGCGGGGACGAGCCCGCGCCAACCTCGGCGGCCCGGCCTCGGCGACGATCCCCGCGAACGCCGGATCGACGGTCACGAGATGTCGGGTCGCGGCGGCCAG
>JBBRHS010000176.1:0-6052 GCA_038222385.1 Acidimicrobiia bacterium | reverse complement strand
GGTCGCGGAAGGCGACGTTCGGGAGCTCGGAGAAGATCCGGTCGTAGGTGAGGCCCGCCGGGAAGTAGCCGCTCCAGAGGATCTTGTCGGCGCCGCGGGTGTTCGCGAAGTCGATGACGTCCTTCGGGTAGTGCTTCGGCGCGAACGCAGTGGTCGAGTAGTAGAGGTTCGGCCACTTCAGCATGAGCTTCACCGCGAGATCGGTCCACGGTTCGCACCCGTGGCGGGTCACGAAGCGCAGCTCGGGGAAGTACCAGCACACCTCGTCGAGGTGGGCGACGTCTTGCGGGGCGAACGGGATGCGCGGGCCCGGCACGCCCATCGTCGAACCGAACGTGATGTCGAGCTCCACGCACTTGGCGTAGATCGGGAAGAACTTCTTGTCGTTGATCGCGACCTGCGGGTAGAGGCCGGCCGGGAACGCACCGACGGCCTTCAGGTCCCACTCGTCGGCGAACTGCTGGATCTTGCGCACCTCTTCCATGCCGTGGTTCGGGTCGACGTGGACCGAAGCGGCGAACCGGTCGGGGTACTCGCGCACCGCCCGGGCACCGTTCGGGTCCTCGACCCCGGTGACGACCTTGCGGATCCCGTGGCGATCCATCTCGGCGAGGAGGAACTCCACCGGGTCACCGAGCTCGTCGGCCTCCCACTTGGGGACCTCCTTGAACATGTACCCGGCGGGCATCTCGAGGCCGCCCTCGCCGGCCTTGCTCTCGGCGTCGCGCGCCTGGTCGCGGATGTAGGAGTAGTACTCGAACATCTCCTCGCGAGACTTCGGGATGCCGGTCGCGGTGTCGATCGCGCCGCCGGCTGCGAGTGCGGCGTCGAACGCGGTGCTGATGGGTCGTTGCGCTGCGCCGCCTCGATCGCTCACCCGTGGCCATCTTTTCGTGACTGTCCGGCGGCTCCGCTGCACTCGCGGTTGCCGCTCATGCCGGTGCCTCGGGCAACTTGAAGACGCGTCGCGCGTTCTGGTGCAGGAACTTCGGCCAGACGTGGTCGCGGAACGGCACGTCGGGCAGCTCGGAGAAGATGCGGTCGAGCGTGAGGCCCGCGGGGTAGTAGCCCGCATAGATGATCTTGTCGGCGCCGCGGGTGTTGGCGAAGTCGACGATCGCAGGTGGGTAGTGCTTCGGCGCGAACGCGCTGGTGGAGTAGTAGAGGTTCGGCCACTTCAGGAGGAGCTTGGCCGCGAGGTCGGTCCACGGCTCGCATCCGTGGCGGGTGACGAAGCGCAGCTCGGGGAAGTACCAGCAGACCTCGTCGATCAGCGCGACGTCTTGCGGGGCGAACGGCACTCGCGGGCCCGGGATCCCCGCGCACACGCAGATCGGTATGTCGAGCTCCACGCACTTCGCGTAGATCGGATAGAACTTCTTGTCGTTGATCGGCACCTGGGGGTAGAGCCCGGCCGGGAACGCGATCGCCGCCTTCACGCCGAACTCCCGCACCCCGGCTTCGAGGTCTCGTACCGCCTCCATGCCCCGGTTCGGGTCGACGTCCCACGCCGCGAAGAAGCGGTCGGGATGCTCGCGCACGGCCCGCCGGGCGTCTTCCGACGAGGCGACACCCAGCATCGACATCGAGATGCCGAAGCGGTCGAGCTCCGACACGAGCAGCTCGACGGGATCGTCGATCTCGCCGTACTTCGGCACGCCCTTGAACATGTACTCGGCGGGAAAGGCCATGCTCTTGCTGCCCTCGTCGCGCAGCTGGCTCTGGAGGAACTCGTACTTCTTCACCGCCGCCGACTCGGGCACGGGGATCCCCATGAACGCGTCGACGATCGGCAGACCCTCGGGCATGGCGCCTCGACGGTTCGCGCCGGCTGCGGTCCTCGACCGCTCACCCGTCGGAGTCCTGCTCGGGCTCTCCGGACCTCCGCCTGCGCTCACGGGTCGAGCTTGAAGACGCGCGTCGCGTTGTCGCGGAGGAACTTCGGCCAGACGTGGTCGCGGAACGGTACGTCGGGCATGTCCCCGAAGATCCGGTCGAGCGTGAGACCCATCGGGAAGTACCCCGCGTACATGACCTTGTCGGCACCGCGGGTGTTCGCGAAGTGGACGACGTCCTTCGGGTAGAACTTCGGCGCGAACGCACTGGTGGAGTAGTAGAGGTTCGGCCACTTCAGCATGAGCTTCACCGCGAGGTCGGCCCACGGCTCGCACCCGTGCCGGGTCACGAACTTCAGCTCGGGGAAGAACCAGCAGACCTCGTCGATCAGCGCGACGTCTTGCGGCGCGAAGGGCACGCGCGGCCCCGGCACGCCGGCACACACACAGATCGGGATGTCGAGCTCCACGCACTTCGCGTAGATCGGATAGAACTTCTTGTCGTTGATCGGCACCTGCGGGGTGAGGCCCGCGGGGAACGCCGTCGCCGCCTTCACTCCGAGCTCGCGCACCGCCGCTTCGAGCTCTCGCACCGCTTCCATCCCGCGGTTCGGGTCGACCTCGAAGCTCCCGAAGAAGCGGTCGGGGTGCTCCTTGATCGCGTTCTGGGCCTGGTCGTTCTTGAACGACGACCCCACCATCGCCTTGGCGATGCCGTGCTTGTCCATCTCGGAGAGGAGGTAGCTGACCGGGTCGTCCCAGTGCTCCTCGAAGTGGGGCACGTGCTTGAACATGTACTCGGCGGGGAACTCGAAGTCTTCCCGCGACTCCCGGTCGAGGAGCTGGGTACGCAGGAAGTCGTACCAGCGCTTGGGATCACCGCTCGGGATCCCCATCATGAGGTCGATGACCCCGATGTCGGTCGGCATGGGCATGCCGGCGACGCTACCCCGACACCTGACGCCCCGTCAGATGGCCGTTCCTGTCCCAGCCCTCGGGTTTCATTTCCATGTGAACCCCCGCCAGCGTGGTTCGAATGGAATCGACGAGCTCTTCGCGGCACAGTTCGGCGTCATCTCGCGGGACCAGGCGGTCGAGCGGGGGATGACCGTCCGCCGGGTGGAGGGGCGGTTGGAGCGAGGCGAGTGGATCGCCGAGTTTCCGGCCGTCTACCGCGACTCCGCCGTCCCGGAGTCGGGTCGTCAGGCCACGATGGCAGCGTGCTTGTGGAGCGCTCCCGACGGTCTGATCTCGCACACCACTGCGGCGGTGTTGTGGAAGCTCGAAGGCGTCAGGACTCACGAGATCCACATCACGTCTCTGCGCAATCGCGTCTCGACCCGCGTGAACGTCCATCGGCGTCGGGAACTCCTGCCGGCCGACGTCGCGGCGCAGGGGCCGATCAGGGTGACTTCGGCGTTGCGGACGGTGCTCGACATCGCCGGAATGGTGGAGCCCCTCGTGCTCGAGCTCGTCGTCGAGGACGGGTTGCGTCGGAGCCTCTTCTCGGCGGGGCAGTTGCGGTGGCGGAGCAGTCTGCTCGTTCGCACCCCGAGGGCCTTGGCGGAGCTGCTCCTTCGCGACCAGCTCGGTCGGACCGACAGCGGGTGGGAGCTGCGGACCGCACGGGTGCTGACCGATGCCGGTCTGGCCGAACCGGTCCGCCAGCACGAGGTCGCCGACGTCGGACGGCTCGACCTCGCCTATCCCGAGCGGATGATCGCCTTCGAGTACGACAGCGACGCCTGGCACTCGGGAGTGGCCCGACGGCACCGCGACGCCGACCGCCGCAATGCGCTCCGCTCGGCCGGATGGACGGTGATCGAGGTCACGGCCGCGCTCGTGCGGACCCCGCTGCGCCTCGTCGAGCTCGTCGGGACGCCGGTCGAGTCGGGCGAAGGCGGGCAATCTGCGCGCGGTCGACGGGCGGGGGAGGTGTGCGAGTAGCGTTTCCGAGATACCCCGATGGAGGAGAAGCTTGGCTCGCCGCGTGACGGTTCTGAGTTCGAAGCGGTTCGCCGTCCTGTTCGCAGGTCCGGCGCTCCTGCTCGCACTTGCCGTCCCTCTTGCTCCCGCGGCTGCGGCACCTGCCCCCGATGCGGCCGGTGCCGAGGCGCGCGTCGATGCGGCGCGTCAGGAGAGCGACGCCCTCGCGGAGCGCTACTTCGCCGAGCTCGACCGGTTCCAGGTGGTCGGCAGCGAGATCGAGGCGACGGAGCAGCGGATGGCCGACATCCGGGCCGAGTCCGAGGGGCTCCGCGTGGTTGTCGCCGCCCGGGCGTTGCGGGCCTACAAGGACGGCGGCAACGTCGACTTCATGCTCGGCGGCGACGACATCACCGACGTGGCCCGGGGCGCGAAGCTCCTGACGGCTGCGAACGAACGCGACGACGATGCCGTCGCCCAGCTCGGCCTGCTCACCGACGACCTGCAGGCTCGGCGGGCCGAGCTCGAACGGAGCCGGGAGGCACAGTCGGCGGCGCTCGAGGAGCTGAAGGTCGCGCAGCGTCGCGTCGACGCCAACCTGCGCGCCGCGGTCGCCGATCAACAGGCGGTGGCGGCGCGGCTCGAGGCCCAGGCTGCGGCGGAGCGAGTCGCGGCAGCCGCGGCGCGACCGCAATCGTCGTCCACCACCGGGCGGGCCGCCACGAGCGCACCCGCGCCGGCGCCGCCGGCGCCGGTCGTCGACTACACGCCGAACAACGGTTCGCACCCCAATCGCGACGATCCCTTCCTCTCGTGCACCCGGCAGCGCGAAAGCCGCGGCAACTACTCGGTGGTGAACCCGAGTGGCCCGTATCTCGGGGCGTACCAGTTCCTGCAGAGCACCTGGAACGTCACCGCGCAGCACGCGGGTCGCACCGAGCTCGTGGGCGTCCCGCCGAACGTCGCCTCGGTGTACGACCAGGACGACATGGCGTGGACGTTGTACCAATGGCAGGGAACGGGCCCATGGGGCGGAGCCTGCTGAGCCAGGCTTGCTGATCGGTCCCGGGCCGGGACACTCGAGGAGAGCAGATGTTCCAGTGGAGTGAAGAGCAGTTGATGGTGCGCGATGCCGTGCGCGACTTCGTCGATCGCGAGATCCGACCGCAGCGCGACGAGTTGGAGTTCGGTGACCTCCCGCCCTACGACCTCCTCCGCAAGCTCATGCAGACGTTCGGGATGGACGCCATGGCCCGAGAGTCGTTCAAGCGTCGGATCGAACGTGAGCGGCTCGAGCGCGACGGCACCGCACCGGCCGAAGCACCCCGCGAGGGCGGCGGTGGCGGCGGTGATTCGGCGTTGATGATGCTGCCGATCATCGAACTGTGCCGGTGCTCGCCGGGGATGGTCACCGCGATGGGCGTGAGCATGGGTCTCACCGCCGCGGCCGTGATGAGCAAGGGCACCATCGAGCAGAAGGAGCGGTGGGGCCTCGACCTCCTCACCATGGAAAAGATCGGCGCGTGGGCGATCACCGAGCCGAACTCGGGTTCCGACGCGTTCGGCGGGATGCAGTCGACGGCGCGGCGCGACGGTGACGAGTACCTCCTCAACGGTTCGAAGACGTTCATCACCAACGGTCCCTACGCCGACACCACGGTGTTCATCTGCAAGCTCGACGAAGGCAACGCACCGGCCGACCGCAAGATCCTCAACTTCGTGCTCGAACGGGGGATGAAGGGGTTCGAGCAGAGCAAGCCGCTGCGCAAGATGGGTATGCACTCGTCGCCGACGGGTCAGTTGTTCCTCACCGACGTGCGGGTCGGCATCGACCGGCTGCTCGGCGAGACCGAGGATGCACCGGGCGGCGGACGCGACGGAGCGAAGGCGACGTTCACCATGGAGCGCACCGGCGTGGCCGCGATGGGCCTCGGGATCGTGGAGCGGTGCCTCGAGCTGTGCGTGCAGTACGCGAAGGACCGGGTGCAGTTCGGTCGCCCGATCGGCGACTACCAGTTGATCCAGCTCAAGCTGGCCAAGATGGAGGTCGCACGGCTCAACCTCCAGAATCTCGTGTTCCGCCAGATCGAGATGGGCGCGTCCGGGCGGCACTCCATGGACCTCGCCGAGGCGTCGGCCTGCAAGCTCTACGGCGCGCAGGCGGCGATGGAGGTCGCGCTCGAGGCGGTGCAGCTGTTCGGCGGCAACGGCTACATGGCCGAGTACGAGGTCGAGCAGCTCTGCCGCGACGCCAAGGTGCTCCAGATCTACGCGGGGACCGACGAGATCCA
>JBBRHS010000175.1:0-6086 GCA_038222385.1 Acidimicrobiia bacterium | reverse complement strand
GTGGAACAGCAACGACTCGGTGATCTGGTTGCCGATCTTCATCACCGGGTTCAGCGACGTCATCGGGTCCTGGAACACCATCGACATCTGGGTGCCCCACAGCTTGCGCTGCTCGTCGTTCGGCAGGTTCGAGATGTCGCGACCCTCGAAGTGGATGGTTCCCTCGCGGACCAGGTTCTTCTTCGGGAGCAGGCCCATCACCGAACGGGAGAGCACCGACTTTCCCGAGCCCGACTCGCCCACGATCCCGAGGGTCTTACCTCGCTCGAGGGAGAAGCTCACGCCGTCGACGGCGCGCACGAGGCCGCGGCCGGTCTGGAAGTGCGTGCGGATGTCGACGACGTCGAGGAGCGGCCCGTCGAGCGGCTGGGCGGGATAGCGGGCGTCGGCCTCGACCGTGCCCTTGGGGCGGCGCCGGAAGCGGCTCACAGGCTGCTCTCCCGCACGTCGAACTTGGCCCGGACCACGTCGCCGAGGAAGTTCAGGGCCAACACGGTGAAGAAGATGCAGAACGAAGGGAAGAGCACGATGTGTGAGGCGTCACGGAGGTCGCCCTGGCCGCTCACGATGATGTTGCCCCAGGTCGTGACGTCGGGTTTCACCCCGGCGCCGATGATGGCGAGGCCGCCTTCGGCGACGATGACGACCGCGATGCCGAGGAGCGCGATCGAGAACATCGCCGGGAGCACGTTCGGCAGGATCTCGCGCCGCATGATCCGGAAGTGCTTCGCGCCCTGCGCCCGCGCCGCGAGCACGAACTCGCGTTCCGACCACGAGAGGGTGGACGCGCGCGCGATCCGCGCCAGCACGGGGATCGACACGATCGCGAGGCTCAGGGTGACGTTCGGGACGGTACGTCCGAGGAACGTGACGATCGAGAGGGCGAGGATGAGTGGTGGGAAGGCGAGGAGCACGTCGAGCGACGCGCCGATGAACCCGCCGAGTTTGCCCTTGAAGTAGCCGGAGATGACGCCGAGGGAACCACCGACGACCAACCCGATGAGGACCGACACGGCGCCGATGAACAGCGAGTTGCGCATTCCCCAGATCACCCGGGAGAACACGTCGCGACCGCTGCCGTCGAGGCCCATGATGTGATCGGCGCTCGGGCCCTGGCGGGCCAGCGCGGGTGTGGCGTCGGCGACCGGGTCGGGGATGGGCAGGATCGGCGCGGCGAAGCCCAGGATGACGATCATCGCCAACCAGCCGATCGCGAGCCAGGCCGAGAACCCGAGGCCCTTGCCCTTGCGCTCCTTGAGCCGTTCGATCTCCGGCCCGGCCTCGACCGCGGCGGTGTGGATCGTGGCTTCGTCGGGCGCGACGTCTTCGCGGATCTCGTCGTCGACGAGCGCCTGCACGAGGTCGTCTCCGGGGCTAGGCGGCTGCTCGGGCATGCCTGATCCTCGGGTCGAGCACGGTGTAGAGGACGTCGACGAAGAAGTTGATCAAGATGTAGAAGATCGCGATGAGCGCGACGTAGCTCTGCACCGCCACGTATTGCTGGGCGAGGATGGCCTCGGTGAGGCGGCTGCCGATCCCGGGCAGGTTGAAGATCCGTTCGACCACGACCGCACCGCCGATGAGTGCACCCACATTGAGGCCGGCGACGGTGAGGAGGGTGAGGCTCGACGGCCGGAGCGCGTGGCGGAAGAGGACCCTCCGGGTCGGGATGCCCTTGGCCTTGGCGGTGGTGGTGAAGTCTTCCTGCAGGGTCGCGATCATGTCGGAGCGCAGGAGCCGCATGTAGATCGCGATCTGGCCGAGCGCGAGCGCGATCGTGGGCATGAGCATGTACTGCCAGTTGTCGATCGGATTGAGAGGGAACGGGATGAGGTTGCTCTGCGTGGGTAACCACCCCCACTTGGCGCCGACGTAGATCGCGAGGAGCAGGGCGACGACGAAGTTGGGCAGCGCCAGCAGGCCGAACGCGATCGTATTCGTGCTCCGGTCGAACTTGGTCCCGTTGCGGTAGGCGGTGGCGACGCCGAGTGGGATCGCGATCACGAGCGCGAGCACCTGGGCGTAGATCATGAGCTCCAACGAGACCGGGAGGGCCTCGGCCAGGGTCTCGCTGACCGGCTGCGGGTTCGGCGTGTAGATGTTGCCGAAGTCGCCGGTGAGGAAGTCGCCGAGCCAACGGAAGTACTGGGTGAAGAAGGGGTCCTGCAGGCCGAGGTCCTCGCGCAGGATGTCTTTCTGCTGCTCGCTGCCGAACGGGATGATCTTGGAGACGAGGTCGTTGTTGCCGCCGGTCAGCTTGATCAGCGTGAAGGAGAACAGCGTGATGATCCAGACGACGATCACGAGCCGGACCAGCTTGATCAGGATGGTCCTCAACGAGGTTCTCCCGTCGGTGCTGATCCGGCTCGCGTCGTCGTCATGAAGGGTGGGCTCCCGGGTCCGGAGTGACCGCTACTGCCGCTACTTCTCGATCCAGAGGCCCAGGAGCTGGTGGTACCCGGCCAGGATGTCGACCGCTTCTTCGTTGCCGGGCTCGCCGGCCTCGTTCGGCAGGTTCGGACCCACGAAGCCGCGGATGTCGGGACCGGCACCGAGGGACCACTTCGTGTACCAGGTCCAGAGGTTGTAGGCCTGGCTCGACATCCGCTTGTTGAAGGTCTCGTACGCCTCCTTGCGGGCGTCGGGGTCGGGGTTGGTCCGACCCTCGTCGAGCGCCTCGTTGATCGTCTCGTCGTTGATCTTGTTGAAGTTCACGATCGAGCCGCCGTAGAACCAGACGTAGAGGGTGTCGGGGTCCTGGCCGGGGTAGTTCCGCCACAGGAACGCGTCGACGTTACCGGCGACCGCCAGGCTGATGATCTGCGCCTGGTCGACCGGCGACGGCAGGTTCACCGTGACCCCGAGCGCATCGAGCTGACGCTTGGTCTCGGCCGCGAGGGCCTGGGTGTCCTGGTCGAACGTCGACTGGAGGTCGAACTCGAACACCCCGCCGTTGGCGGCTTTGCACTTGCTGATGCTGTCCTTCGCCGCGTCGACGTCGAACGCCGGGAAGCCCGGGTTGTCGACGTAGCCCGTGATCTTCGTGTCGAAGACCTGGTCGGAGAGGCGGTAGGTCCCCTTGTTGGAGATCTGGTTCAGCGCATCGCGGTCGACGCCCTCCACCAACGCCTTGCGGCAGTCGAGGTTGTTGAAGGGCGGCTTCTCGACGTTCGGCAGCGCATGGGAGATCTCCATGCGGCCGTCGGGCTCGACGATCGCCTGGATCCCGTTGCCGAGGTTCTCGATCTCGTCGAGGTCCTTGCCGCCGCTGAAGTGGCTGATGTCGAACTGGCCACCCTGGAGACCGTTCACGCGCTGGCTGCTCTCCTCTTGCGGCTTGAAGTCGATGCCCTGGAGGTAGGGGAGCTGGCGACCCTCGCTGTCCTTGCGCCAGTACGACGTGTTCTTCGAGACGCTCACGTCACCGGTTGCCGGGTTGAAGCTGTCGAGCTTGAACGGTCCGGTACCGATCATCTTCGTGTCGCACTCGGTGCCCGAGTTGAGCTGCTCCGGAGCCGCGATGCCGGTCCGGCCGGTGGTCCACAGGTAGGCCGGGAAGGCGACCCACGGCGTCGTCATCTTCACGACGACCGTGTCGGGCGCGGTGACCGCCGTGTCGGCGATGTTCGAGTACACGAAGCTGAGCAGGAGCACGCTGGTGACCGGGCCCTTGCCCCGCCACGAGTCGATGTTGAGCTTCACCGCGTCGGCGTTGAGCGGCTCACCGTTGTGGAAGGTGAGGCCGTCGCGGACCACGATCGTCCACTCGGTGTAGTCGTCGTTCGGTGTGACCGACTTCGCCAGGTAGGGCGAGTACTCGTCGGGGGTGGTGGTGGGCCGGGTGAGGGTGTCGTAGACCGCCTCGACCACCTCGATGCCCGAGATCGCGAGCTGGGCCCGGGGGATGCAGAAGTTCGTGGTCTTGCCCTCGAGACCGTAGGTGATCGTGCCGCCTTCGACCGGCGTGCCCTCGCTCGAGCCGCCACCTCCGCCGTCGCTGCTGTCGTCGTCGCTCCCGCCACCACAGGCCGCGGCGACGAGCACCAGGGCGAAGAGCATGGTCAAGAACTTGAGCGCCGCCGGCGCCCGTCGAGTGCTGTTCGGCACTGTTTCCCCCGATCGCGGGCCCGGTCGGGGCCCGCCTGCGCAACTGATGGACACCTGCTGGATGTGACGCCTGGATGTGACGCCTGGATGTGACGCCCGGATGTGACGGGCGTCGTGAAGTGTGACGTGTGACACGCAAGGTAGGAACCTCGGGTGACCTTGTCAAACATAGGCAACCCAGGGGCCTTCGCCGCGCGCGACCATTTCGACATGCCGAATCCGGTCTCCGATCCGCCCGCTGCCGAGCCCGCTGCCGAGCCCGCCGACGACCCGGCGGGCGCCCCAGGCGACGCGTGGCGGACCACCGTCCGGCGGCTTCCCGAGCTCGCCGTCGTCGAGCGGGCCGACGTGGAGGCCATCCTCGACGCCGGTCTCGTCGCCCACGTCGGTTTCACCGCCGGTGATCGTCCTTACGTGCTGCCGATGGCCTACGCGAGGATCGGCGACGACCTGTTCCTGCACGGGTCGGTCGCGAGTCGCCTGGTCCGGGCACTCGGGTCGGGGGCACGGGTGTGCGTGACCGTGACGATCCTCGACGGGATCGTCCTCGCCCGCTCCGCTTTCAACACCTCGATGAACTACCGGTCGGTGATGGTGATGGGCGAGACCGAGACGATCACCGATCCCGAGGCGCGCGCCCGGGTGTTCGAGGCCCTGCTCGAACGGCTCGTCCCCGGGCGCTACGGCGCGGTCCGGGCGCCGAGCCCGAGTGAGCTTCGCCAGACCCACGTGGTGCGGCTCCCGGTCGATGTCTGGTCCGCGAAGGTCAGCTCGGGCCCACCCGACGACGAGACGGAGGATCTCGCCTTCCCGGTCTGGGCGGGCGAGATCCCCCTGCGGCTCGTGGCCGACGCGCCCGTTGCCGCACCGGGCCTCGCCGAGCAGGTGCTCACCGACGCGCCCGACGCACGAGCGGCGCACGGGGCGTGGTCGGCCCCGTGACCGGGGAGCGTCGGTTCCGGATCAACCCGACCGCGGTGATCCCGTTCGACGAGCTCGAGTTCCGGGTCGACACTTCGGGCGGGCCCGGTGGGCAGCACGCGAACGTGACTCGAAGCCGGGTCGAGGTCCGCTTCGACGTCGCCGCGTCGCGCGGCCTCGGTGACCGGGCGAAGGAGCTGATCATCGAACGGCTCGGGCCGGTGGTGCGCGCCGCCGCGAGCGACGCACGGTCGCAGTCGCGCAACCGCGAGCTCGCGCTCGAACGACTGCGCGAACGACTCGACGGTGCGCTCCACGTCGACCGACCCCGCCGTCCGACGAAACCGTCGGCCGGGGCGCGCAAGCAGCGCGTCGAGCAAAAGAAGCGCCGCGGCGACGTCAAGCGCAACCGCAGGCACGACCCGCGCCGTGAAGACTGAAGCCTCCCGTGAGCGCAGCGGAGCCGCCGGACGCGTGGCCTCGGGGCGTCAACCGGTGTGCGATCGAGGCGGCGCAGTGGAGCGAACCGCCCAGCACGTGAGGGTCAGGTACGCAGCCCAGCCGGCGATGCCGCAGAGCTTGGCGCCGGCGGCGACCGAGGTCCGGCCGGGAACGCCGGGGCCGACCTTCACGAGGATCCAGAGCGCGAAGAACGCGAGCGTGACCAGGAGCACGCCGGCGTCGGTGTCGGCGATCGCGACCCGGTTCGTCCAGAGCCACGCGGCGAAGGCCATCGCGTAGACGGCGAGGAGCACGGCCGACGGGAGACCGGTCGCGTCGGGGAACACCGGCTTGTGGAGTTGGAGCAGGTCGTCGGCGAGCATCACGAGGGTCAGGAGTCCGGCACCGGCGAGGAGTTGCCGCCGGGCCGTGAGGGTCGCGACGCCCCGGACCCGCAGCACTCCGACGAGGCACGCCGCGGCGGCCCAGACCCATCCGGCGAGGCCCGCGACCCAGAGGCTGCCGCGGGTCAGCGAGTCGGCGGGATCGAAGTCGGGCTCGATCAGGGCCGAGGCGTGCTGGTCGGGTGCCGCGAGCTTGGCCGCGACGAGCAGGAG
>JBBRHS010000174.1:0-6098 GCA_038222385.1 Acidimicrobiia bacterium | reverse complement strand
CAGTAGGAGCCGCCGACGAACGCCAGCGCGATCCCGAAGCCGATGAGGAGGCCCATCTCGCCGAAGAACGACCCGATCACCATGATCAGGGCACCGAACCCGGCGAGGAGGGCGAACGTCTTGATCGTGTTCTTGCTCATGACTGCATCACCTCCCGGTGCAACGACGCGCGACCGTCGTGCGTTCCCGAAGAGCGTGAGAATCCGCTGAAACCCTCGTTCCGGTCATGTGTGGTCCAGGCCAACGGCGGGCATGGCCAGAACTAGGGCTTTCCCGATCCCGTTCCGAGGTAGTGCTCGGCGGCGCGCTCGCTCGCTTCGGCCGCAGGGCCCTGCCAGGCGACCCGGCCCCGCTGCATGATCACGGCTTCGTCGGCCAGGCCGAGCGCGCGCTCGACGTACTGCTCGACCAGCACGATCGCGACGCCCTCCGCGACGGCCCGGGCGAGCGACTCGAAGACGAGGTCGACCATGCGCGGGGCGAGGCCGAGCGACATCTCGTCGGCGACCAACAGCCGGGGCGGAGCTGCCAGCACCCGGGCGAGCGCCAGCATCTGCTGCTCGCCGCCGGAGAGGGTGCCGGCAGCCTGGCGTCGTCGCTCGGCGAGGACCGGGAACCGGTCGAACGCGCGGTCGAGGGCCGCTGACCGCTCCGCGCGGGGAACGGCGTGGCGGAACTGGGCGCGGAGGTTGTCGCCCACCGAGAGGTGGGGAAAGATCCCGCGCCCCTCGGGCACCGACGCGACCCCGAGACGGGCGACGCGGTAGGCCGGCCGACCCGCGGTCTCCACCCCGCCGATGCGGATCGAGCCCCGATCGGGACGGATCGCGCCGACGATCGCCGAGGCGAGCGAGCTCTTGCCCGCTCCGTTTGCTCCGAGGACGGCGGTGACCTTGCGCGCGTCGGTGTCGAACGACACCCCGGCCACCGCGGTGGCCTCGCCATAGCGCACGACGACGTCGCGGACGGCGAGCAGCGGGTGCGCGGAGCCCGCGCCACTCGCCGACATCGTTGCGGTGGTCGCGTTCGGGTCGCTCATTCGGGCGTCACCCGACCCCGAGGTAGGCGGCCTGCACCGCCGGGTCGGCCCGCATCTCCGACGGCGTCCCCGACGCGATGACCTTGCCGAAGTCGAGCACCGTCACCCGGTCGGCGAGCGAGAAGACGAGGTCGACGTCGTGCTCGACCAGCACGAGCGAGAGCTGCTGCTCCGCCCGGAGCCGGGCGAGCGCATCGGCGAGCCGCTCGGTCTCGTGCTCGTCGAGCCCCGACGACGGCTCGTCGAGCAGGACGACCGTGGGTTCGGTGGCGAGAGCTCGGGCGACCTCGACGAGGCGGCCGGTTCCGAGCGGCAGGGTGTGCGCCGGCTCGTCGAGGAGATCCTCGATTCCCAGCATCGCGGCGATCCTCGCGGTCTCCTCGCGCTCCTTGTCGTCGGCGCGCGGGCCGATGCCGAACAGATCGCGGAGCACAGGCATTCGACCGGCCCGGAGGCGCTGCGCGACGACGAGGTGCTCCCGCACCGTGAGCTCGCCGAACAGCTCGAGGCGCTGGAACGTGCGGGCCACGCCCATCCGGGCGCGACGCTGGGGCGACGCGCCGGTGATGTCGACACCGTCGAGCACGACGCGACCGGCGCGCGGCTGCAGCAGCCCGGAGACGACACCGAACATCGTCGTCTTCCCCGCGCCGTTGGGGCCGATGAGCCCGACGATCTCCCCGGCGGGGACGTCGAGCGTGACGGCGTCGAGGGCACGTAGGCCCCCGAAGGTCACCTCGATGCCCTCTGCCCGCAGCCGTGCCGTCATGTCGTCGCCGTCATGTCGTCAGCATCGCGTCGGGTGCGGTCGGCGGTCCGGGCGGGGCCGGCGAGCGCCGGGCCTCGCGGCGGCGGTGGCGAGCGCGTCGTGAGCTGACGGCGTGGGCGACGATCCCCCGCGGGTCGCGCGCCAGGCCGATCGCGCCGAGGCCGAACAGGATCGTGGGGACCTCGAGCCACTCGCCCGAGAGGTGCTCGCTGAACAACTGCGGCATCACGGTGAACGACAGGCCGGCGAGCAGCGCGCCGATCGGCGACCGGACGCCCCAGGTGACGACGACTGCGAGCCACACCACGCCGATCAGCACGTTGAACGCCTGTGCGGGCTGCGACCGCTGCGCGTAGGTGACGTACAGACCACCACCGACTCCCGCGATGAACGCGCTCACGCCGAAGGCCGCAAGCTTCGCCCGCACCACACTGATCCCGACCGTCGTCGACGCCGCTTCGCTCGATCGGGTCGCCGTGAGCACGAGCCCGGTGGTCGACCGCTTGAGGTTCACGACGAGGATCGCGACCAGCAAGAAGAGCGCCGCGAGCAGGTAGAAGAACGCGCGGTCGTCGCCGAACCCGACCGAGCCGATCATCGGCCGCGGCACGAGGACACCAGAGTCGTAGTTGTTGACCGACGGAGCTTGGAAGAAGGTGTTCTGCACGAGCACGGCCAGGGCGAGCGTCGCCAGAGCGAGGTACAGGTCACCCAAGCGGAGGCTCGGCAGCGCGGCGAGGAGCCCGATCGGCACGCAGATGAGCGCGGCCACGAGCACGGCCGGGAGCACCGGCCACCCGGCGTTGGTCGCGAGGTCGGCCACCACCGCACCACCGATCCCGGCCAGCGTGACCTGGCAGAGCGAGATCATGCCGCCCTCCCCGGTGACCACCGTGTACGACAGGAACGCGATCCCGAGCGCCAGGCCCTTGGCGATGACGGCGAGCCACAGTCCCGAGACGAGCTCCGGGAGCAACAGCACCACGGCGAACACGAGCGCGGCCGGAGCCACGCGGCGGGCCCACGACCGCGAGACGGGTGGTGGAGGGTCGGGCGACGGAACGGCCGCCCGGTCGAGGGCGAGGCGTTCGCGGCCGAGATCGCGGTACACGATGAGGAAGAAGATCATGAGGATGAACGGGATGCTGGCGTCGAGCCCCTTGAGGATGACGCTGTCGGGCGAGAGGAACGTGGTGAGGAGATCGTCGGCCTGCTTCGACTGGGCGAGGCTCTGCAGCACACCGATGAGCATCGACCCGAGGAACCCGAGGACGAGACTCGACATGCGAGCGATCACACAGGCCGCAAAGGCGCCGAGGAGCAGGAAGGTGAACTGGAACTCGAGGTAGCCGCGTAGCGGGGCCAGCAGCACGCCGGCCAGGCCTGCGAGGCCGGTCCCGATCATCCACGAGGTCGCGCCGACGAACCGGGTGTCGATCCCCGACGTGGCGGCGAGACGTTGCGAGTCGACCGTGGCCCGCATCGAAAGGCCGTAGGGCGTGAAGCGCATGAGCACGGTCAGCAGGATCACGATCGTCACCGCCGCGAACAACACGATGACCTGGTTGGAGTCGATTGCCACTCCGAGCACCTTGTAGTTGTGCGCGGGGGTCGGACCGATCCCGGTGCGATCGAAGATCTCCTCGCGCCCATAGATCAGGCGGGTCAGCGGCGGGATCGCGACCCACAACCCGATGGTCGACACGAGCCGGACCGATGTCGGCGCGTCGGCGAGCCGTCGGAACAGGACCGCCCAGAGGAAGAGTCCGACCAGCGGCGCGATGACGAGCACCGAGACCGTCGCGGCGACGACGGGAGGCCAGCCGTACCCGACTGCGAGCTCGTGGAACGTCACCGCGATGAAGTAGGCGATCGCTCCGTGTGCGAAGTTGAAGATCCGCGACGACGTGTAGGTGACGATCAGACCCAGCGTCGCGATCGCGTAGATGCTCCCGATCACGACGCCGCCAACCAGGTACGGCGTCACGCGGTCGACCTTCGGGGCCGGGGCGAGGGTGTCATCGGTGCAGCCGGACGATCAGAGCTTCAACGGCTCTCCGCAGAACTCCTTGCCGTCGAAGAGCGGCACGAAGGCTCCGTTCTCGACCTGCACGTAGTAAGCGCAGAGGAAGTCGTCGCCGAAGCCACTCACGAAATCGATGGGATCGAACGCGCCATCGGCCGTGTAGTCCTCGGTGAGACGCAGGTTCGTGATGAACGCGTCCCGTGTGGGGCACTCGACGCCGGCGGCCTTGATGCCCTCGATGAAGAGGTGGGCGGAGAGCCACCCGATGTAGGTGATCTGGTTCCGGATGGCTCCGGGCGGCATCGCGGCGTCGAACTCCTCGAACGCCGGGGTGTTCAGCTCGAACGGCTTGAACTCCAGCCCGAAGATCGCGCCTTCGACGCCGGGAAGGGGAAGCACACGGGAGTCGTAGCCACCGGGAAAGATGACGGCCTTCATGTCGATGTCGGCCTGCTTCAGCTGATCGCTCAGCGCCGCGTTCTGCGTGAAGTCGAGGCCGGTGTAGAGGGTGTCGGCGCCGGAGCTCTTGATGCGTTCGACCACACCGGTGAAGTTCGTGTCACCTGTGACCACGTCGGTGGTCTGGTACACGACTTCCATCTTGGCCGACTGCTCGATGCTGTTCGCGAGCTTGTTGACGAAGTCGACGCTCGACTGGTTGCCGCCCCCGACGAGCGCGGCCTTGGTGCCGCCCAGCTCGATGCCGAGATCGGCGTTGCGGGTCGTGTACGTCTTCGCCGGATCACCGGGTGGCAGGCGGAAGGCGAACATGTTCGGGTACTCGCCCCATTCCTTGAGGCCGACGTGCCAGCCGGTCACCGGGATGTCCTGTTCGTTCAGGTACTGGGCGGACCCGCTCGCCTGGTCGCTGCTCTCGACGATGCCGTAGACGTCTTCCTGCTCGACGAGCTCGCGCGCGACCTCGAGGTTGCGGGTCGCGTCGCTGGCGTCGTCCTTGCCGATGTACGCGATCTCCCGGTCACCCAGCTCGCCGGCTGCGTTGGCCGCATCGAACCGGGCCTTGATACCGAGCTCGGCGGGCCCGAACGAGACGGCGCGGGCGCCCGTTCCCGGCACGATGCCTCCGACCTTGATCTCGGTGTCGGTCACGCCAGGGATCTCGGGACACGGCGTCGGTGGCGTCACCTTCTCCAGGTCGGCGAACTGCGAGGAGCCCGAATTCTTCGCGGTTGCGCTGGTCGAGTCGTTCGATTCGTTGCTGCACGCAACCCCGACGACGAGCAGCGCGACGAGCGCCAACGAGACCAGAGAACGCCGCATGTCTTCCCCCTGCGATGCGGCCCCTTGGCTGCATCGTCGGAGGATTGTGCGCCGTCTGGTTTCCTGACGCAAGCGTCAGCCAGGAAGAATGTCGGTTCAGTCGTAATACCCGGAATGGATGTAGATGGTCGGGATGCCCTCGCGGCGGAGCATGTCGACGTTGCGACGGTCGTCCTCGATGCCGAGGCGGAGGTCGAAGCCGTAGCTGCGGAGATCCCAGGTGCTCGACTGCTTGAACTCGCGGGCCATGTCGTAGTCGCCCCAGGGCCGCATGATGAGCAGATCCCAGCGGATCTCGTAGCGGGTGAGCCACGCCTCGGTGAGGTGGTGGACCCGCCCCGGCCGGGCGGTGAGCAACACGATCCGCAGCGCGGGGTCGAGGAGGTCGAGCAGGACCTTCACCTCCTCGATGACCTCGTCGTCGCCGCAGGCCTCGAAGAACGACTTCCAGTCGCGTCGCGGAGCCTCGATGTAGTGCTGGCGGTTCACCGCGTCCGACAGCACGCCGTCGATGTCGACGACCGCGGCCGGCCCGGGCTCGACCGCACCGACGCGCCACGTCCAGTGATCGGGAGCGACGATCGGGTTCGCGCTCACGCGTCGTCCGAGGGGGCCGACGAGAGATAGCGCTGCTTGATGCCCTCGACGACCGTGGGGTCGGCAAGCGTGGTGGTGTCGCCGAGCGCTTCGTCTTCGGCCACGTTGCGGAGCAGCCGACGCATGATCTTGCCCGAACGCGTCTTCGGGAGTTCCTCGGTGAACAGCACGGTCTTCGGCTTCGCGATAGGACCGATCGCCTGGGCGACGTGGTCGCGCAGTTCGGCGCCGAGCTCGTCACTCGGTTCGAAGCCGGCCCGCAGGATCACGAACGCGCCGATCGCCTGGCCCGACGTCGGGTCGGTCTTGCCCACGACCGCGGCCTCGGCGACCGCGGGGTGGCCGACGAGTGCCGACTCGACCTCGGTGGTCGAGATGTTGTGGCC
>JBBRHS010000173.1:0-6109 GCA_038222385.1 Acidimicrobiia bacterium | reverse complement strand
ATCTCGCGCGCCAGCGTTCCGATCAGCTCGACCGACGTGTAGCCATAGGCCGCCGCGCAAGCGTCGTTGATCGCCACGCACGGGAACCCGTCCTCGTCGACGCGCTGGATCCACGCCGGATACGGCGCGCCGTCGAGTACGCGTGCGAGCGCGCGAGGGTCGGCGGCGAGGGCCGACCAGCCCCGAGCCGCACCCCTCCGCACGATGGGATCGGCCACGCACCCTCCTCGGGCGACCCCCACGGGTGTGGGGGATCTCGAGGAATGTTTCGGCGCGCGGGCTCCCCGAGTGGAGCGCGAATCCCGCTGCGGGGTCGTTCTGGAGACGGAGCGGATCTTGTGGACACCGATCACAGTGGCCGGAGCGGGTGAGCGAGAGAGCAGGAGGAGCGGGAGTCGACCCGAACTCCAGTCAGGTGCTGAGGAGCGTGACCGACGCGTTCGCACCCCGGCCGACGGTGTGGGCGAGCGCGATCCGGGCGCCCTCGACCTGGCGGGGGCCCGCAGAACCCCGCAGTTGGCGCACCAGCTCCACGACCTGCCCCAACCCGGACGCGCCGAGGGGCTCACCCTTCGACAGGAGACCGCCGCTCGGGTTCACCGGCAGCGGGCCGGTTGGTCCGGTATGGCCGGACTCGGCCCAGGCCCCGGCCGTGCCGCGAGGGCAGAGCTCGAGCTCTTCGTAGGCGAGGAGCTCGCGGGCGGCGTCGGTGTCCTGACACTCGACGACGTCGAGATCCGTCGGGCCGATGCCGGCTTCCTCGTAGGCGGCGCGGGCCGCGAGCGTCGACGGCGGCGCCAGATCGTGGTCGTCGACGCCGCTCATCGGAGTCGCCTCGCCCAACACGCTGCCCGGGAGATGGGACCGGAGCGCCGCGGCTCGGAGCTGCACGCCACCGTCGCCCCGCTGGAGCACGACCGCCGCGGCCCCCTCGTTGGGCGAGCACAGCATGAAGAGGTGGAGGGGCTCGCAGACGACGCGCGAACCGAGCACGTCGTCGACGGTGACCTCTTTGCGGAACATGGCATCGGGGTTGTGCACACCGTTGCGACGGTTCTTCACCACGATCCGGGCCAGGTGCTCCTTGGTGACGCCCGACTCGCGCATCAGGCGTTGGGCCCGCAGCGCGAAGTAGGCGGGAGTGGCGGCGAGGCCGGCTTCTTCGCGCCACGGTTCGAAGAACGAAGACCGGATGATGCCCTTCGGCATCTTCTCGATGCCGAACACGAGCACGGAGTCGTACTGGCCGGCGCGGATGGCGGCGGCCGCGAGCATGAGTGCGGCGCCACCGCTCGCGCAGCCCGCTTCGACGTCGACGATCGGTATGCCGGTGAGCGCAAGGGCGCCGAGCACCTTGTGCCCTGCTGCGACGCCGCTGTAGGCAGTTCCGCAGAACGCGGCCTGGAAGCTGCGCGTGCCGGGACCGACTCCCGCGTCGGCGAGCGCGGCGCGCACTGCGTCGACGCCCATCTCGGTGGCGGTCTTCTCGCCCCAGCGCCCGAACGGATGGATTCCGATCCCGGTGATCTCGACACCCTTGTTCGCCGCAGTCACGGGTGGAACTCCCACGTGGTGACCGGGTCACCGTCGTCGGCGCCGGGGAGGTCGACGAACCCGAGGTGCATCGGCTGGCCGAACTCGTAGTGGTCGACCGGACCGGCGAGTCGGGTGACGATCCGGAGGCCGTCGGGGAGCTCGACCACACCGAATCCGAACGGTGCCTCGCCGAGGGAGCCGGGGGGTGTGGCGGTCACGGTGGTCCAGCCCCACAGCGTGCCGCGGGGGGAGAGCTCGACCGGTTCCGGGTCGGGCATCCCGCACAGTGGGCAGTCGGGGGCGCGGGGGAACGACGGCTTCCCGCAGCTCCGGCACCGACTGCCGAGGAGCGCCGGCGGATCGACGGTGAACAGGCCGTCGTGGACGGGGTTCAGATCACCGCCTCCTCGTGCAGACGCGTCAGCTCGGTCGCGTCGAGGCCCAGCAGCTCCGAGAGCACGTCGTCGGTGTGCTCGCCCAGGCGGGGCGCGCCGGTGGGTACCGGTACGGGTGCTCCGACGAAGCGGGGGTACGGCGCCTGTTGGCTCAGGTCTCCTGCAACGGGATCGGCGACCTGCACCAGGTCGCCGCGTGCGGCCATGTGCGGATCGGCGAACACATCGGCCGCGGTGTACGCAGTCGCCACCGGCACGTCGTGCGCGACGCAGGCCGCTTCCACGTCGGTGGCGGTGCGCGCCGACGTCCAGTCGGCGACGATGCCGTTGATCTCGTCGGCGCGCAACGCCCGGTCGGCGAGCCGCTCGAACCGCGGGTCTTCCACGAGATCGGGCCGGTCCATCGCTGCGCAGAGTCGCGTGAAGTTCGCGTCGGAACCCGCGACGATGCACACGTACTTGCCGTCGGCGGTCGGGTAGTTGTCGAGCGGCGCGGAGTTGGCGAGGCGGTTTCCCTCGCGGCTGCGGATCGTGCCGAGGCGTTCGTAGGCCGGCAGCGTCCACTCGAGGATGCGCAGGACCGCACCGTAGAGGGCCGCGTCGATCACCGCGCCGGTGCCACCGCGTGCGTCACGTGCGTAGAGCGCTGCGGTCGCGGCCTGGGCCGAGAAGACACCGGTGAGGTAGTCGGAGATCGTGACTCCGACCCGTACCGGTGGGCGGTCGGGGTAGCCGGTGAGGTGGAGCAGTCCGCCGTAGCCGATGCCGACGCGATCGAGGCCGGGGCGGGGCGAGTTGGGTCCGTCCTGGCCAAAGGTGCTGATGCGCACGACCACGAGCTGCGGGTCGAGGTCACCCGGGGCGAGGTGCCACTTCTCGAGTGTGCCGGGTCGGAAGTTCTCGACCATCACATCGGCGGTCGCGAGCAGGCGGCGGGCGAGGTCCTGGCCCTCGGCCTTGCGCAGGTCGAGGGTCACGCTCTTGCGGCCGCGCCCCTCGACGGCCCAGAACAACGAGTACGGACCGTCGGGGGTGTCGGCGAACGGTCCGATCTCGCGCATGAAGTCGCCGCCGCGGGGCTGTTCGACCTTGATGACCTCGGCCCCCATCTCGCCGAGCAGGCCGGCGCAGAAGGGTGCGGCGATGCGCGTGCCGAGATCGACGACCCGCAGTCCCGTGAGTGGTCCGGCCATCAGTCCGACTGCTCGCGGCGGACCGCGTCCATGCCGCCGGCCTTGCGCGCGTCGACCTTGTCGAGCGCCGTCGGGGTGTTGCTCACGAACTGGTGCACCATGAAGTGGTACTTCCAGCTCTCGCGCTGACCCTGGAGGTCGAGCGTGTGGTTGATCGTGTCCTTCACCGCGCTGGCGGTGAGCGGAGGGACGAGCGCGACAGTGTCGGCCATCTCCTTGGCCGATGCCGCGAGTTCGGCGCGCGGGACGACTCGGTTCACCAACCCGTAGCGCTCGGCTTCCTCCGCGGTGAACGTCTGTGAGCAGAGGAGGAACTCCTTGGCCTTGCGGGGCCCGAGCTCCCACGGTTCGACGAGCAGCTCCACGCCGACACCGCTCATGCGCAGCACGGGATTGGAGAACTTCGCGTCGTCGGCGGCGACGATGAGGTCGCACATGCACGCGAGCATGAGGCCGGCCGCCGAGCACGCGCCTTGCACCGCCGCGATCGTGATCTTCGGGAAGTCGCGGATGCGGAGGAGCTTGTCCCAGTACATGACCTGCTCGTGCTCGAGCTTGCCCTCCGGAGTCGACCGCTTCGCGGCCCACTCCTCCTCACCGGCGAGGATCTCCTTGAGGTCGTGACCGGCCGAGAAGTGCTTCCCCGCGGCGGCGACGACCACGACCCGGACGGCGTCGTCGTCCCCGGCGGCGTCGAAGCATGCGTCGAGGTCTTCGATCATCCGGGTGTCCTGCGCGTTCGCGGCCTCGGGCCGGTCGAGGGTGATGGTCGCGATCGGTCCGTCGACCTCGTAGCGAACGGCAGTGAGGTCCATCAGTCGACGACGGCCGTCGCGTCGATCTCGATGAGCCACTCGGGCTCGAACAGCGCCGCGACACCGACGAGGGTGCTCGCGGTCACGACCATGTCGTCGCCGAACACCTCGATCGCCGCCTCGAAGAGCGGACCGAGCTTCTCCGGGGTCCAGTCGACGATGTAGAAGGTGATCTTGGCGATGTCGGTGGTGGTCGCGTCGTTGGCATCGAGGGCCACGATGATGTTGCGGAACGCCTGAGCCGCCTGACTCTTCAGGTCGTCGCCCGCCATCGTGCCGTCGGGGAGCGTGCCGACCTGGCCCGACAGGTAGATCGTGCGACTGCCCCGGGCGTCGGCCGACAGCGCGGAGCCGACGATGGGTGCGAGTCCGTCGATCTCGAGCTTGCGTTCGATGCCCATGCGTGCTCCCGTCAGTCGTCTGCGCGCACGCTACCGGGGGAGGCCGAGCACGCGCTCGCCCACGACGGTGCGCTGGATCTCGTTCGTGCCGGCCCAGATCGAGCTCGCCTGGTAGTAGAGCCACGACCGTTGCCAACGTCCGTCGCCGGGATTGTCGTCAGCTTCGTACCAGAGCGGCGCAGACGGTCCGAGCACGGCCATGGCGGTGTCGTGGAGCCGCTTGCTCATCTCACTCCACCACAGCTTGTTGATGCTCCCGACCGGACCGGGTGCCTCGCCCTTCGCCGTGCGCGAGATCGACCGCCAGTTGTGGAGCCGGAACAGCTGCACCTCTACGTAGGCCTCGGCGAGGCGAGGCGCGAGGCGGGGGTCGTCGAACGCTCCTGCTCCGGCGCCGAGGCGGAGCAGCTCGTCGACGAGTTGCGAGTGGATCACGAGTTGGCGGGGGTTCACGCCCCGTTCGTGGGTGAGCGTCGAGTTGGCGATGCTCCAGCCCGCGTTGATCCCACCGATGACCTGGTCGTCGGGGACGAACACGTCGGCGAGGAAGACCTCGTTGAACTCCGACTCGTCAGTGATCTGGCGCAACGGTCGTACCTCGACCCCGGGTGCACGCATGTCGACCACGAAGTAAGAGATTCCGGCCTGCTTCTTCACGTCGGGGTCGGTGCGGGCCAGGCACACGCCCCAATCGGCGAACTGCGCGTAGCTCGTCCAGACCTTCTGGCCGTTCAGCACCCAGCCACCGTCGGCGCGCGTCGCCCGGGTCGCGAGGCTCGCGAGGTCGCTGCCCGCGCCGGGTTCGCTGAAGAGCTGGCAGAAGATGATGCCGGCGTCGAGGATGTGCGGGAGCCACCGAGCCTTCTGGTCGTCGGTACCGTGGGCGAGCAGCGTGGGTCCGACGAGGTTCACCCCGATCCGCCCGACCAGTTCGGGGGCCCGGGCCCGCGCGAGCTCCTCGGTGACGACGTAGTGCTCGACCGGACCGCCGCCGCGTCCGCCGTACTCTTCGGGCCACGCGACCCCGACCCAGCGCCCACTCGCGAGCTGGGCCTGCCACTCGCGCCCGAACGCGACCTCCTCGGCCAGGTCGTCGAAGTGCGGAGGCAGTCCGACGCCGTAGTCCCACGGCAGGTGCTCGCGCAGCCAGGCCCGACACTCGCCGCGCAGCGCTTCCTCGGTGGTCGTGGGGGAGAGGTCCATGCCGTCGCCGGGCGACGGTCAGCGGTCGTTGACGGGGACGTACTTGCGTTCGGGGTAGCCGGTGTAGATCTGGCGGGGGCGACCGATCTTCGTGCGCGGGTCCTCGCGCATCTCCTTCCAGTGCGCGATCCAGCCGGGGAGCCGGCCGAGCGCGAACAAGACGGTGAACATCTCGGTGGGGAAGCCCATCGCGCGGTAGATGAGGCCCGAGTAGAAGTCGACGTTCGGGTAGAGCTTGCGCTCCACGAAGTAATCGTCTTCGAGCGCCACCTGCTCGAGCTTCATCGCGAGGTCGAGGAGGCTGTCGCGCTTGCCGAGGTCGGTGAGCACGCCGTCGGCCGTGGCCTTGAGGATCCGGGCGCGCGGGTCGTAGTTCTTGTAGACGCGGTGGCCGAACCCCGAAAGCCGGAAGTTGTCGTCGGGGTTCTTCGCCTTCTCGACGTACTTGGTGACATCGCCGCCGTCGGCCTGGATGCGTTGGAGCATCTCGATGACCGCCTGGTTGGCGCCGCCGTGCAGCGGACCCCAGAGCGCATTGATCCCCGACGCGATCGACGCGTAGATGT
>JBBRHS010000172.1:0-6133 GCA_038222385.1 Acidimicrobiia bacterium | reverse complement strand
GGCTTCGAGACCGGGCACGTCGATCAGCACCTCGGGCCCGTGCGCGAGCTCGCTGCGCAACTCCGCTTCCCGTTTGGCGACCACCGAGAAGTTCTCGAACGACTGACCGACCGTGCGCAGCACACGAGCGGTGTGGACCGGGTCCGACAGCGCCTCGCCGAGATCGGTGAGGCTCTCGGCGACGGTCGCGGGATCGGAGACGAACCGGGTCGCGGCCTCGGCACCGTCGCGTCCGCGCAGGTAGTCGGGCAGAGTCTTGTTCAACACGAGCGCACCGAGATGGAAGTCGCGCGCCCGCAGTTCCTGGCAGAAGATCTCAGCCTCGCGGAGCGGCGCGGCTTCGAGCGTGGTCACGACTGCGAAGGTCGTGCGACGATCGTGGAGCAGCCGTTCGACCGACTCCGCGCGTTGCACGAACCCGTCGTACATCGACTGGAAGTTGAGGAAGAACTCGGCGATGTCCTGCAGGAACTGACTGCCGAGGATCCGATCGGCGATCTGGTAGAAGGGTCGACTCGCCAGGTTGATGACGCGCGCGCCGCGCTTGCCGCCCATCCGGTACGGCATCGTCAACCACCGCAGCAACCGGCCCCCGAAGAACTCGGCCATGCGCGCCGGCGCTTCGAGGAAGTCGAGTGCGTTCCGCGTCGGCGGGGTGTCGATGATGATGAGGTCGTAGGTCCCGGTCGCGTGGATCTCGAACAGCCGTTCCATCGCGATGTAGTCGTGGCTCTGCACGAAGCGCGACGTGAGGTTCGTGTACAGCCGGTTCTCGAGGATCCGGTACGCCGTCACCTCGTCGGGGGCATGGCGCAGGATCAGCTCGTCCCACGAGCTCTTGGTGTCGAGCATCGCCGCGTACAGCTCACCCCGGGGTTCGATGCCGGCGGCTCGGATCAGGTCGTCGGGCACGCGTCGCTCGGTGTTGCCGATCCCCTCGAGGCCGAGCGCGCTCGCGAGGCGCTTCGCGGGATCGATCGTGAGCACGAGCACCTTGCCGCCGAGGCGGCTCGCCGCACCGAGCGCGCTCGCGGCCGCGATCGACGTCTTGCCGACCCCGCCCGATCCGCAGAAGACCACGATCTCCTTCGCGGCGAGGAGCGGCTCGAGACTCGAGGCCGCGCTGCCCGCGCCGGCCCTGCCGGCGTCGCCCGTACCGGTGGGTGTCACAGTCCGAGCTCCTCACCGATCGCTTCCGCGACCATCCGGGTGACCCGGAGACCGTGGGAGCGCACGAAGAGGTACGGCACGTAGAGCATCGGCAGGTCGAGCATGGTCCGCAAGCGGGTGAGGTGCACCGCGCGGGTCCGGCGCAACGACACGGCGAGGCGCGCCCCGTCGAGCACCGCGGGCACACCGGGCCCGACCGACGCGGTCATGCGGGCGACGGGCTCCGGCTCGCGCAACGCGTCGAAGAACTCCTCGTCGGCGTGGGTGAACAGCTCGGGCAGCACCCGGTTCACCACGACCGCACCCATCGGGACCGACAGCTCCTCGCGGGCCGTCTCCACGAGCTCGATCGTCTCGTTGACCGGCATCTCCTCGGGGGTCGCGACGACGTTGAGGGCCGTGATCGCGGGATCGGCGAGCAGCTCGCTCATCCACTCGGTCTGCTGGCGCACCGGCCCGACCGCCACGAGCTCTCGGATCGCATCGGGGGCACCGAGTTGGGCGACGATGTGACCGGTCGCGGCGGCGTCGACGACGACGAGATCCCAGTCGGCGCGCCCCTCGAGCGCCTCGCGCACCTCCCACACGATCTTGCCGACGGTGAGGATCTCCTTCACCCCCGGCGCGGCGTTGGCGACGAAGTCGAGCGCCCGCGCGACCGGCCCGATCCGCCCGAGCACCGGCACCTTGAGGTTGAGCTTCAGGTACTCCTGGAGGGAGTCCTGGGTGTTCATGCTCATCGCGAAGACGCCGGGATGGACTTCGGCCGGGGTGAACCCCACCGGCCCGTGCTCGAAGAGGTCGGTGAGGTTGCCCTTGGCGTCGACCTCGATGACGAGCACGCGCTTGCCGTGCTGCGCGGCGAGCAGTGCGAACGCCGCCGCGACCGTGCTCTTGCCGACGCCGCCCTTGCCCGTGAAGAAGAGCAGCCTGCGATCGAGCAGCGCCGGTGCCGGGGAGGTCACGTCGGTCCCTCTACTCCCGGCACGTCGGCTGCCGGGCCTACCGGCCGAAGCCGACCCGCTTCTTCTCGTCGTCGGTGAACAGCTCGACGTACGCGAGCTTGTCGGCCGGGACACCCACCCGTCGGCCCTTCACATCGGTGAGCCACGCGATGCCACCGTCCTTCACCGCGGCCTCGATCGCCGACACCGCGTCGGCCCCGGCCTTCTCACCGGCTTTGCCGTCGGCAAGCTCGATGAGGAGCTCCTTCGGGGTGTACGTGACGCCAATGCGAATTTCCATCGTGTGCTCGCTCCGCTTCAGTCAGGTCGACGAGACTCTACCGTCGGTCAGGTGAGCTTCAGCTCCGAGCGGTAGACCCGCTTCGGCGCGAGCTCCACGTCGATGCGTTCGGCGATGCCCGTGAAGGCGAGCGCAGCTTCGCTCGACGGATCGACCGCCACGATCGGGCGGCCGTCGTCGCCACCCTCGCGCAGGGCCGGTACCAGCGGGATCCGCCCGAGCAGCGGGACGCCGAGCTGTGCGGAGAGCTCCTCGCCACCACCCGATCCGAAGATCTCGTAGCGGGTGCCGTCGTCGCCGACGAACCAACTCATGTTCTCGATCACGCCGAGCACGGAGAGGTCGACCTTCTCGGCCATCGCCGCGGCGCGTTGGGCCACCTTCTGCGCGGCCGGTTGCGGCGTGGTCACCACGATCACCTCGGCGCGGGGGAGGAACTGCGCGATGGAGATCGACACGTCGCCGGTTCCGGGGGGCATGTCGACGAGGAGGTAGTCGGGTTCGCCCCAGTGGACGTCGGTGAGGAACTGCTCGAGCGCCTTGTGCAGCATCGGACCGCGCCACACGACGGCCTGGTCCTCGCGGGCGAAGAACCCCATCGACACGAGGCGCACGCCGTGCGCGCCGGGCGGCACGATCACGTCGTCGACGAGGGCCGGGGGGTGCGTCACGCCCAACATGCGCGGCATCGAGAAGCCCCACACGTCGGCGTCGACCGCCGCGACCGACTTCCCTCGCTGTGCGAGCGCGATCGCGAGGTTGGTGGTGACCGACGACTTCCCGACCCCACCCTTGCCCGAGGCGACCGCGATGACCCGCGTCTTCGCGTCGGTGAACGGGTTGGTCCGGGTGCGGGGCTGCTCCTGGCCGGCCTTCGATGCGTCGACGAGCTTCAGGGGGTCCGGGGGTGGGTCGCCCTTCAACACCGCCGCGGCCCGCTTCAGCTCGTCGTCGTCCATCGAGCGGGTCTCGATCTCGACCCTGGCGACATCGGGGAGCGCCGAGAGCGCCATCGTGACCCGGTGGCGGAGCTCGACCTCCGACCAGTCGGGCGGGAGGACGAGCGCGAGGGCGACCGTGGCCCGGCCCTGGGTGACGGCGACGTCGCGGACCATCCCGAGCGGGCCGATGGGCACGCCCAGGACCGGTTCCTCCACCGAACCCAGCGCGGCGAGCAGGTCGGATCGCTGGGTTTCTGACGCCATCGAGCTCCCCGGGGGGTTTCCACTACGGACGTAGGTAGAATACTCCCGTGGATTCGCCCGTCCCCGACCCTGACCTCCGCTCCAGCTCGACGGATCCGGGAAATCACGACCTCTCCCCCGACCAGTTCAACGCTGCGGTCACTGCCGTGACCAGCGCGTTCGGCGACCCGACCCGCCGGGAGATCTACCTCTTCGCCCGCGAACGCGACGGCGCGACGGCATCCGTGGTCGCCGAACGGTTCGCGCTCCACCCCAACGTCGCCCGCCACCACCTCGAGAAGCTGACCGCGGGCGGCTACCTCGACGTCGAACTCGTCCGAGCGGAGTCAGCCGGCCGGCCGTCGAAGCGGTACCGGCCGTCCGACATGGATGCGTCGCTCGCGCTCGGTCTCCGCCGCGACGACCTCCTCTCGGGTCTCCTCGCCCGCGCCCTCGACCGCCTCGGTCCGGTCGAGGCATCGGCGCTCGCCGACGAAGTCGGCTTCGAGTACGGCGAGGCCCTCGCCGACAAGATGGGCCCGTCCGACGGTCACCGGTCCGCCCGCACCGCGGTCGCGGCGGTCGCCGACGCGCTCACCGCTCACGGGTTCGCGGCCCACGTCGACGCGAGTGGCCCTGGCCTCACGATCGTGTCCGAGTGCTGCCCGTTCGGCGAGGCGGCCCAGCTCTACCCGCACGTGGTCTGCGCGATGGACCGCGGCATGATCCGCGGGATGCTCGCCGGCCTCTACGGCACGACGGAACCCCGGTTCGAAGCCAGTCGACCCGACGGCGACGACCACTGCGTCGCCCGCGTCTGATCCGTGAGCGCAGCGGAGCCACCCGACACCCACAGCGGCGCGCACCCGGGTGAGCGATAGAGGTGGCACAGCGCAGCGTTCCATCGAGCCAGCCGCGCTCCTACCTCGACTTCGCGTCGAGCGCGCCGCTGCGACCGTCTGCGTTCGACGCGATGCTCCCCTTCCTGCGGGAGCACCACGCGGATCCCGGGCGGCTCCACACCGAAGGGCGCGAAACGCGCGTCGCGGTCGAAACCGCTCGCGAACAGGTCGCCGCGCTGGTCGGCTCGCGACCGCGAGAGTTGGTCTTCACCTCGGGTGGGACGGAAGCAGTCGACAGCGCGATCTGGGGGGCGCTCCGCCGATCCGACTCGACGGCTCCACACATCGTGACGACTGCGGTCGAGCACTCGTGTGTGCTCGACGCCTGCACCCGGGAAGATGCCGACCTCACGATCATCGGGGTCGACTCGCTCGGCCGCTTCGACGCGGCGGAGGTCGCCGACGCGATCCGGCCCGACACCGCGTTGGTGTCGGTGCAACTCGCGAACCACGAGGTCGGGACCATCCAACCGGCGCTCGAGGTCGCCGCAGCCGCTCGGAGTAGAGGTGTGCTCGTACACGTCGACGCGTGCACCGCGATCGGCCAGATCCCTGTCGACTTCGCCGCCCTCGATGCCGACCTGCTCTCGATCACGGCCCACAAGTGGGGCGGCCCGAAGGGTGCCGGCGCACTGCTCATCCGGCGCGGTCTGCGGATCCCACCCCTGCTCGTGGGCGGCGCCCAGGAACGGGCCCGGCGGGCCGGCCTCGAGAACGTGCCGGCGATCGTCGGGTTCGGTGCCGCGGCCGCCGAACTGGCCTATGGCGGACTCGAGCGCGAAGCGGTGGCATCGAAGACGAGAACGGATCGGCTCGCGACCGAGACGCTCGCCGCCGTGCCCGGCGTGTTCCGACTCGGCGACCCCGATCATCGGGTGCCCAATCTGGTCTGTCTTGGCGTCGACGGCGTGGAGGCCGAACCGATCCTGCTCGGCCTCGACCAGGCGGGAGTGGCTGTCCACTCCGGATCGTCGTGCTCGAGCGAGACCCTCGAACCGTCGCCGGTGCTCCTGGCAATGGGTTCCGACGCCGACCGGTCGCTGCGGGTGAGCGTCGGCTGGTCGACGGTCGACGCCGACATCGAGGCCTTCCTGGCCGCGTTCCCGACCGTCGTCGCCCGCATGCGGTCCTTGCGAGCCTGATCGTGGGAAGCGTGATACAACCGCGCGCATGACCAACGACTGGCCCACCCTCGCTTCCCGCCTGCAGTCCGCGCTGAACCTCGCGAGCGCCCCGCTCGCGATCACGTTCTCGCCCGAGCCGCTCGCCGGCGTCGACCTCTTCGACGACCCGATCCCCGCTGCGCTCGACGACGGACGCACCGGCCGCGTCCCGGCGGGGTGCGTGTTCTGGATGAAGGCCGCCGACCGCACCTTCGGCACCGTCGCCGCCGACCACGCGAACTGCAGCGTCGGCAGCCTCACCCACGGCTTCATCGGTCTCGAGGAAGCGGCCACGAAGACCGACGTCGCGACGATGCTCGAGGTCGGGTGGGTGACGATGGACATCGTCCCCCAGATCCCGGTCGTCACCGAACAGCCCGGTGCGGTCACCTACGGCCCGCTCGCCGACACCCCCGTCGACCCCGACGTCGTGTTCCTCCGCCTGAACGCCAAGCAGCTGATGGTGTTG
>JBBRHS010000171.1:0-6136 GCA_038222385.1 Acidimicrobiia bacterium | reverse complement strand
GATCAACTACCGCCTCGGCGCCTTCGGGTTCACGTACCTCGAGGAACTGGGCGGCGCGGAGTTCGCGGGATCCGGCAACGCCGGCATCCTCGACCAGATCGCGGCCCTCGAATGGGTGCGCGACACCATCGAACGCTTCGGTGGCAACCCCGACGACATCACGATCTTCGGTGAGTCGGCCGGTGCGATGAGCGTCGGGACGCTGCTCGGCGCACCCGCGGCCGACGGCTTGTTCCACCGGGCGATCCTCCAGAGCGGCGCGGCCTCGTTCACGACGCCGGCGGCCGACGCCACCCCCGTCACCGAACGGCTCATGACGACCGCGGGCGTCTCGACCGTCGCCGAGCTCGTTGCGCTCCCCGCCGCCGATCTCCTCGCAGCCCAACAGCAGATGATCGCCTCGTCGGGCACACTCGGGCTCCCGTTCCGGCCCGTGGTCGACAGCACCGTGCTCCCGGCGAATCCCCTCGACACCATCGCGTCCGGTGCCACGGGCAACGTGCCGATCCTCATCGGCACCAACCTCGACGAGACCACGCTCTTCCTCGTGCTCGATCCGACCCTCGGTGCACTCGACGAGACCGCGCTCGTCGCCCGGGCCGCCGAGATGTTCGGTGAACACGGCGCGAGCACGGTCGCGCACTATCAGCGCAACCGCCCCGACGCCTCGCTCCACGACGTCCTCGTCGCGCTCACGTCCGACGGCGTCTTCCGGATCCCCGCGATCCGGCTCGCCGAGGCCCAGGTCGGTCAGGGTCGGCCCGTGTACTCGTACCTCTTCACGTGGAAGACACCGGCGTTCAACGGCGTGCTCGGCTCGACCCACGCGCTCGAGATCCCGTTCGTGTTCGACAACCTCGACCAGCCGGGTGTCGCCTTCTTGACCGGCGACGGCAGCGAGCGCGCCGCGCTCGCGACCACGATGCACGAGGCGTGGATCCGCTTCGCCCGCACCGGCAACGCCGGGTGGCCGGCCTACGACCTCGACCGCCGGGCGACGCAGACCTTCGACGGCGCCGAGCATCCGGTCGTGGACGACCCGGCCGGCGACGAACGCGCCGTCTGGGAAGGCATCACGCTCCACACGTGACTACCAGCCGGGACCGGTGTCGATCGGGTTCCCGAGCTTCGTCGCCTCGGCGGCGTTCCGGCACCGTTCGTCGGCGGCTTCGTTCAGCGCGTGGCCGGCGTGGCCCTTCACCCACTCGAAGGTGACCGAGCGGCCGGAAAGCTCGGCGTCGATCGCCTCGATGATCTCGCGGTTCTTCACCGGGGTCCGCTGCGACGTCTTCCAGCCCCGCTGCTTCCAGCCGTGGATCCACTTGGTGCACGCGTCGATCGTGTAGCTGCTGTCGGCCTTGATGAGGAGCGGTCGATCGATCGGGAGGGTGCGCAACGCCTCGAGCACCGCCATCAGCTCCATACGGTTGTTCGTGGTGTCGGGCTCGCCGCCCGCGGCCCAGCAGCCGTCATCGGAGTACCAGCACCATCCGCCCGGGCCCGGGTTCGTCAGGCACGACCCGTCGGTGGCGACCACGATCGCGGGTCCGGTCGCAACTTCGACAACTTCGACAACTTCGACAACCTCCATCTCCTCGACAACCAGCGCGCCGAACAGGTCGCCTTGCGCGGGATCGGCCGTCATTGGACGACGCTGCCGCCGTCGACGGCAAGCGCGTGCCCGACGACGAACGACGCCGCGTCGGAGCAGAGCCACACGACCGCCTCGGCGATCTCCTCCGGACGCCCGAGCCGGCCGAGCGGCACCGAACGGGTCATCATCTTCTCGATCTTCGGGTCGCCACCCATGAACCCCTCGAGCATCGGCGTGCGGGTGCTCCCGGGGCACACCGCGTTGATGCGGACACCCTGCGACCCGTACTCGAGTGCGGCGGCCCGGGTGAGGCCGACCACCCCGTGCTTGCTCGCCACGTAGGCCGGCAGGCCGGCGAACCCCTGCAGGCCCGCACCCGATGACATGTTGACGATCGCGCCCCCTCCCCCCGCGAGCATCACCGGGATCTCCTGCCTCAGGCACAGGAACACGCTGGTGAGGTTCAGGTTCAGGGTGCGGGTCCAGTCCTCGACGCTGTAGTCGGCCGTGAATGCGCCCGGCCCGGTGGTGCCCGCGTTGTTCAGCGCGCAGTCGAGCCGACCGAAGCGCGCCACCGCGCCGGCGACGAGCGCTTGCACCTGGGGCTCCTGGGTCACGTCGGTGGGAACGAAGACCGCTTCCCCGCCGATCGCCTCGATCTCCGCGACCGTCCCGTTACCGCCCGCTTCGTCGATGTCGGCCACCACGACCCGCGCGCCTTCACGGGCGAACGCGACCGCCGACGCGCGGCCGAGCCCGGATCCCCCACCGGTGACGAGCGCGACCTTCCCCTCGAACGACGGCTCCGCGGTTCTCATACGCCGAAGTACTCGCCGCCGTTGACGTCGAGCGACTGGCCCGTGATCACGCGCGACATGTCGGAGGCGAAGAAGAGGATCGCCTCGGCGATGTCTTCCTGCGGTGGGATGAACCCGAGTGGGATGGCTTCGGTGATCTCGGCGATGACCTCGTCCTGGGTGACCCCCCGCTCACTGATCTGCCAGTCGACGTAGAGCTGCACGTTCGGACCCCAGATCCAACCGGGGATCACCGAGTTGACCCGGATGCCGTCGGCACCGAGCTCGGTGGCGAGCGACCGGACCGCCACGAGCAGCGCGCCCTTCGACGACGCGTACGATCCCTCGTTCGGACGGATCTTGCGGGCACTCATCGAGTTCACGAACACGACCGAGCCACCGCCGCGCTGCTTGAGCGCCGGCACCGCAGCCTGGGTGAGCTGGAGCGAGCCCCAGACGTTCACCTCGAACACCTTGCGCCACTTCGCCAGGTCGGCGTCGGCGAACGGCGCGCCACCGTCGCCGCGGAACGCGCTGTTGACCAGGATGTCGAGGCCGCCGAACGCGTCGACGGTCTTCGCGACGGCGCGAGCGCAATCATCGGCGTCGACGATGTTGGTCGCCAACGGGATCGCCCTTCCTCCCATTGCCTGGATCTCGTCGGCAACCGACTGGACCCGCTCCTCGGTGCGAGCTGCGAGCCCGACGGCTGCTCCCTCCCGGGCGAGTGCCAGCGCGGTGGCCCGGCCGAGGCCGGGCCCCACCCCCGACACGATGGCGACCTTGTTCTCGAGCAGCATTGGTGAGCCTTCCGCGAGACGACGGCTGAATCTGCCAGGCTCTCGGGCTGTGATCAAACTCATCTGCTTCGTCGTGCGGAATCCGGCTCTCGGGATCGACGAGTTCCACGATCGTTGGTCCGGTGAGCACGCACCGAACGTCGCGACCCATCCGGCGACCCAGGGCCGGCTCGTCGGCTACGAGCTCAACCGCCGCAAGGCCCGCGACTACGAGCGGACCGACGTGCCGTTCGACGGCGTGGCGGTGCAGTACTACTCCTCGCCCGACGACTTCATGACCATGCTCGGCGATCCCGACTACGCCCGGCTCATGGCGACGGAATCGGACCTCATCGATCTCTCGTCGTCGCTCGTGATCTTCACCGAGCCGGAGCACGTCGTGATGGAGGGGCCGTCACCCCGACCGGCCGGAGCCACCAAGTTGTTCGCGGCGCTCCACCGTCGCCCGGGCACCACCGTCGAGGAGTTCCGCGAGCACTGGCGCACGAAGCACGCGGCGGTGAACCGTGACACGCCGTCGATTGCCAGCCACATCCTGCGCTACGAACAGAACGTGGCCCACGACGACGGCGAGTTCGACGGCGTCACGATCCAGTGGTTCGCGAACACGCGCGAGTTCTTCGCGATGGCAATGGAACCCGAGCAGGCGACCATCGTCGAGCCCGACGAAGCCGAGCTCCTCGACCAGTCCGCGCTGACCTGGATCCTCACCGAGGCCGAGCAGACGATCGTCGAAGGCCCGGGCGTCGAACCGCCGACGCGCTAGGTCCCCTGGCAGAACCCTGCCGCGTCGGTGTCGTCGGTGCCGTCGGCACAATGCAGGTCGGCGTGGTCGTGGCTGAAGACGCCGTCGGGGCTGTCCCAGCCGGGGACGACCCACGCGTGCACCATCCACTGCGTGCGGTCGATGAAGTTGCCCTCCTTGCCGTCGCACATCTTCTTCGTGATGTCGCGGTCGGCGGGGAACGGGACCTCGATCGTGCCGTTCGTGAACTTCACGCAGACGCCGGTGTGGCGGTGCCAGTGGTCGTTCGGGCCCGCGAAGCCCTCGGGTGCGTCGGCGTCACCACTCCCAGCGAGGTACATGAGTCCGGTGACGCGAGACGTCGGACTGGTGCCGTCGTAGATCAACGTGGGGGGCTTCGCGGCGTCGAACGCGTTGCCGGCCGCGTTGGCGATGCCGACGTAGTGGGCACCGACCAGTGGTGCGAACCCGCCCGCGAGCACGTAGCCGGCCGCCTCCGCGTCGGCGACCGTCGGGTAGCGCAGCGCGACCTCGCGCGCCGCCACCAACTGCGACGCGACCTGTTCGCGGGTCGCGTCGTCGAGCGGCTCGTTCGGCAGGGATTCCGCCTGTTGGTCGGCATTGGCGTTGTGGTGGTCGACCCCGGTGGCGGCCGCGGCCTCGACCGCGGACGTCGGCGCCGCCGACGCCCCCGCCGACGCCGCCGCGTCGTCGGATGGATCCCTGGAGATCAACGCCACGACCAGTGCCGCCACGATGATCCCCACCAGCACCGCCACGAGCATGCGCCGGTCGATGTCTGGCGAACCGTCCATTGTCGTCCCCCCGGATCGATGGGCGGAACGCTAGCCGTCAGCCGAAGACGAGTTCCGCGACCGAACGGAGGGTCGCCGGATCGCCGTACACCTGCAGGGTGGTGACCACCGATTCCCGCCACGCCTCGAGGTCGTCGCGGATCTTCTCCTTCGGGCCGACCAGGGAGGTCTCCTCGACGAGTGAGGTCGGCACCAACGCCGCCGCCTCCTCCTTCTTGCCGTCGAGGTACAGCTCCTGGATCTTGCGGGCCTCGCCTTCGTAGCCCATGCGCGAGAACACGTCGGCGTGGAAGTTCATGTTCTTCGCGCCCATCCCTCCGATGTACAGCGCAAGCACCGGCTTCATGAACCCGGCGGCTTCCTCCACGTCGTCGGCGATGATGATCGGGACCGTGGCCGCGACCTCGAAATCGTCGAACGACCGACGCGCGCCGGGACGGGCGAAGCCCTCAGCCAGCGCGTCGCGGTAGAAGCCGTCCATCTTCGGCGAGTAGTAGATCGCGAGCCAGCCATCGGCGATCTCCGCGGTGAGCGACACGTTCTTCGGACCCTCGGACGCGAGGTAGATCGGCAGGTCTTCGCGCAGCGGGTGCACGATCGACTTCACCGCCTTGCCGAGCCCGGTACCGCCTGGATACGGCAGGGTGTAGTGCTCACCCTCGTAGGTCACCGGCTCCTTGCGGGCGAGGATCTTGCGGATGATGTCGACGTACTCCCGCGTGCGCGCCAACGGCTTCGGGTAGGGCTGGCCATACCAACCCTCCACGACCTGCGGTCCCGACGCGCCCAGGCCGAGGATGAAACGACCCCCGGTGAGGTGGTCCATCGTGATCGCGGCCATGGCGGTGGCCGACGGGGTGCGGGCCGACATCTGGATGATCGACGTGCCGAGCTTGATCTTCTCGGTGGCCGCACCCCACCACGCCAGCGGAGTGAGTGCATCCGATCCGTAGGCCTCCGCGGTCCACGCGGAGTCGTACCCGAGCTCCTCGGCGACCCGAAGCTGCTCCGGCACCGCGAGCGGCGGCGCCGCGTTCCAGTATCCGATCTGCAGGCCCAACTTGAGATCCCGTGTGCTCACCTCGGTGAGCCTACGGGCTCCACCCAGAACGCAGCGGAGGCCCGGACGTGGCCGTCGACCCGAAACCAGAGCCTCGTCGGATCGTCGCCCGACTGCACGAGCTCCACCGCGTCACCAGGGTCGATGCCGGCCCGGTACTCCATCTCGATCCGCGTGACCGATGCTTCGCCGGCGAGGTGCTCCTCGAGCGGAGCCCAGTACACGGTGTTGTTCACGTGACCGAGGACGTCGAAGTCGGTGGCCCGCAACGGCCAAGCCCTCGTTCTGGTCATGTCCTGCTGCGCAGGGGACCCCGGATCCTGAC
>JBBRHS010000170.1:0-6141 GCA_038222385.1 Acidimicrobiia bacterium | reverse complement strand
AACCCCGCTTCGAGGTCGGGGTAGACGAATTCGAACCCGGCCGCCGACAGCGCGGCCGGCAGCACCCGCTGGCCGTTCACCAGGAGGGTCTCGACCAGCTCGGAGCCGAAGCGGACCTTCAGCGGCAGCAGCGGCGTGGGGAGCACCGACGGCCGATGCAGCACCTTCGCGAGGGTGGTCGTCAACTCACGGTTGGTCGCCGGGTTCGGCGCGGTGAGGTTGAGGGGCCCTGTGACCTGCTCGTGATCGAGGGCGAAGTTGATGGCGCGGATCTCGTCGACGAGGGTGATCCAGCTCATGTACTGGTTCCCCGAACCGGTGCGTCCTCCGATGCCGAGCTTGAACGGGAGGAGCAATCGCTTCAGCACCCCGCCCTTCGGCGACAGCACGATCCCCGTCCGGAGCAACACGACCCGGATCCCCGCGTCGGAGGCAGGTGCGGTGGCCGCCTCCCATTCCACTGTGACCCGGGCGGCGAAATCATCGCCGGGCGGGCTGTCCTCGGTGAGCTCCTCGTCGCCCCGATTGCCGTAATACCCGATCGCGGAAGCCGAGACGAGCACCGACGGCTTCACGTCGCGCGCGGCGAGGGTGCGCGCGAGCAGATCGGTACCCTTGGTCCGGCTCTCGAGGATGCGGCGCTTCTGCTCGGGCGTCCACTTCTTCTCCCCGATCCCCTCACCCGCGAGATGCACGACGGCGCCCACACCGTCGAGCGCAGAGGCGTCGATCGCTCCACCTTCGGGATCCCACGTTCGCGATTCGGCCGCGCCCGATCCCCGTCGCAGCCGGACGACGGAATGCCCCGCCGCCTCGAGTGCCGGCACGAGGGCCGACCCGATGAATCCACTGGAACCGGTGATGAGTACGTCCACGCCCCCACCGTACGCACTCGGGCAACACCACGGATCATCCGCCGGTGATCCGAGTGCCCGCCCGCTAGCATGACCCCGCGCCGCTAGCTCAACTGGTTAGAGCAAGTGACTCTTAATCACTAGGTTCGGGGTTCGAGTCCCCGGCGGCGTACTCAGACCCCCTCCGCCCCTTCCCCCTCGGTCAGGCATCACCGGGCACGCGTGTGCCCGTGGATTCCCCCAGGGGGCATGCGATGGCACATGAGACGGCCGCGGGGCAACTGTCGGAGCTCTGCGTCGACACCCTCGGCGTGTTCCGCGGCTGTGACGCCGTCGGACGCGGTGTGAGCCGGAGGCAGCTCGCGACGCTGCGGAGCGCCGGGGTGATCGAACGCCTCCTCCCGGACACCTACCGGATGACCTCCGTCCGGCCGTCGGAGCTCCAGACGCTGCGCGCCGCGCTCCACTGGGCCGGCGACAGCGCCGTGGTCGCCGGTCGCTCGGCCGGGTGGCTCTACGGGTTCGAGGGCGTCGAGGCGTCGGTCCCCGAGATCGTCGTTCCGCGGCAGATCCGGGCCCGCGCACCGGGCGTGGTCGTGCACACCCACACCGTCGAGACCCGCGGCGCGCTGCTGCGGCGCGAGCACCGGGGCTTTCCTGTCACCGGGCCGGAGCCGACGCTGGTCGCACTGGCGGCGACCCTCGATGCCGAGGCCTTCGAGATCGCGTGCGAAGACGCCCGCCGGAGGCGGCTGACCTCGGTCCCGGCGTTGCACGGATATCTGGCGCGACACGGACGTACCCGACGGGCCGGGATCTTCGTGATGCGTCGCCTGCTGGCCGAGCTGGATCCGGTCCATCCGGCACGCTCGACGCTCGAGGTGAAGACCCGCCGACTGCTGGCGGGCAGCGGCCTCACCGGCTTCGTCCGGGAGCTCCCACTCGAGTGGAACGGGCGCACCTACCTCTACGACTTCGCGTTCGAGGAGTCACGCACGATCCTCGAGACCAACGGACGACGGTGGCACGACGACCCGGCCGACTACGAGCACGACAACGAGAAGTGGAGCGTGCCGGGACGACTGGGGTACCGCATCGTCTTCGCGACCTGGGACAAGGTCGTCCGTCATCCGGAGACCCTCCTCCGCGAGCTCAGCGCGACGCTCGCCGCCTGACGGTCACCCGGCTCCGGTCGGGTTCGTGGCGTGGACGATCCAGGCTGCGGAGGGGACGACCACCTCGCCGTCGCGCTCGTACTCGCGGAGGGCGTCGGCGACGACGCTGATCAGGTCGTCGCGGCGTTCGGGCATCTCGCGGATCCCACCGGCGAGGACGGGGTTGAGCTGACTCATCACCTCGGCGCAGCCCCGGGCGTCGCCGGCCGGGAACGGCTGCTCGATGCTGAGGTCGAACACGTCGACGTGGGTCCAGCCGGCGCCGCCGAGCACCTCGCGCACGCGATCGGCCTCCGCGAACGCGAAGGGGCCCGCCTGGCCGGGCGGCGGCAAACTGGGTGGTCCGAGCACCGAGGCCGATGCCAGCACCGGCGCGGTCATCCACGGGTTCGCGACCGGATCCCGCCAGCAGCTGAATGCGATCGCACCGCCAGGGCGCACGAGCGAGCGGAGGTTCGAGAACGCGACGACGGGATCCACGAAGAACATCACGCCAAAGCGAGAGAACGCCGCGTCGACCGGATCGAGGGAGATCGTCGCGGCGGCGCCGCGCACGAACGACACCAGGGGGGCGGCACCGCGTCTCCGGGCCCCGTCGAGGAACGGCGCCGAGACGTCGATCCCGACGACGCTGCCCTCACGCCCGACCCTCGTCGCGAGCTCCCAGGTCGTGCCGCCGACGCCGCAGCCGACATCCAAGACCGAGGAGCTCTCCAGCGGTTCGAGGGAGTCCATCGCGGCGGCGCCGAACGGTGCGCTGTGGCCATCGACGACGTCGGCGAACCGCACCCACGGATCGCTGACCAGGTCGCCCCAGATCGGGTCGTCGGCCATGACGTTCAGTCGCCGCCGTCGGAGGCACTCCGGCGGTTGGAGCGTCTCGCCCGGTAGAGGATCAGCCATCCGATGACCACCCCCACCGCGGCGGTCACGAGCAGGACCACGATCATCGGAGCCCGGAAGTCGCCGAAGACCCAGCCGACGCGAACGTTCCTGCGGTTGTCGATCGCGAATGCCACCACCAGGAGCACGAGGACCCCGGCGAGCGTGAGACGGACGATGGCGCCGGCGTCGCGAGACGACTCCTGCGGTATCGGACGGTCGGCATCGGACATGCGTGGTCCCTCCCCTCGATCGTCGTCTCCAAACCGTACGCCTCGGATCAGGTCGCGGCACGGCGTCCGGCCCGACGAACCGACGGGTCAATACACTCCCCGCGGTGACGACACCGCCCGGACCCGGCCTCGACCCGCTCGCCTCGTTCCGCCTCGACGACAGGGTGGCGATCGTCACCGGTGCCAGCTCCGGTCTCGGCGCCCGGTTCGCGCGGGTCCTCGACGCGGCCGGTGCGCGGGTCGTGATCACGGCGCGCCGGGCCGACCGCCTCGGCGAACTCGCCGCCGAACTCACCGACCCGCTCGTGGTCGCGGCCGACCTGATGGAACCGGACGCGGCGACACGACTCGTCACAGCCGCGGTCGATCACTTGGGTCGCGTCGACGTGCTCGTCAACAATGCAGGCGCGAGCGACGACAATCCCGCGCTCGAAGTCCCGATCGACCGGTTCCGGGAGGTCGTGGAGGTGAACCTCGTCGCCCCGTTCGCGCTCGCGCAGGCGACCGCACGTGAGATGGTCGCATCCGACCGGGGTGGATCGATCGTCAACATCGCGTCGCAGTACGGCGTGGTGGGTGTGAACGCGGGGATCTCGGCCTACGCGGCGTCGAAGGGCGGCCTCGTCAACCTCACCCGCCACCTCGCGGTGGAGTGGGCGCGCCTCGGGATCCGGGTGAACGCGATCGGTCCCGGCTACTTCCCGACCGAGATGACCACCGACGTGTTCGACGGTGGCGTGTCGGAGGCGTGGCTCCGCCGCACCTCACCGATCGGTCGCGGGGGTGCGATGCACGAGCTCGACGGCGCGTTGCTCTACCTCGCGAGCGACGCGAGCTCCTACACCACGGGGGCGATCCTCGCCGTCGACGGTGGGTGGACCGCCGCCTGACGCTGCCGGTCGGGTGTGACAGTCGGTCGGGTGTGACAGTCGGTCGGGTGCGGCGCTCAGTCGCGCGTGACGGGCAGTCGGGCGCGTCGCTCACTCGGACGTGTCGGGCGCGCGTCGGGCGAGTTCGCGCACGGTCGCGAGCGACGACAGGTCGGGCATGCGGTCGAGGTACACGAGCCCGTCGAGATGATCGTGTTCGTGCTGGGCCACGACGGCAGGGAACCCGACGAGCTCGAGATCGACGGGGGCGCCGGAGACCGACCGACCGGTGAGTCGGGCGTGCCGAGCACGCGGGACGACCCCACGCAGCCCATCGACCGACAGACAGCCCTCCCATCCCGGATGGGTCGGCTCCTCGAGCAGCTCGAGCACGGGATTGGCCACCACGGTGAGCGGGAACGGTTCTGCCCCGCGGGCGTCGTCGGCCGCACGGACCTCGATGACGAAGATGCGGGCCGGTACCCCCACCTGCGGTGCCGCGATCCCGACCCCGTCGTAGTCGCGCATGGTGTCGACGAGGTCCTGCGCGAAGCCCAGGAGCGGATCGGTACCGAAGTCTTCCTCCGCCACGGGCATCGACGTCATCCGCAGGACCGGATTGCCGATCTCGGTGATCCGCCGGATCGTCACCCGGTCCAACCTAGCGGGACGAAGGCATCCTCAGGCCCGGGCCGGAACCGGACGAAGATGTCGGAGTATCCGAACCGCGCACCACGCGAACGGAGAGGAAGCGACTCATGGCCGCGGAACCGTCCGACAAACAGCGGGAAGCCGCCATCGAACGCCTGAAGGCCAAGCGCGCCTTCCAGGCCAACATCCTGTCCTTCGTGTTGGTCAACGCCCTCCTGATCGGCATCTGGGCCGTGTCGGGTGGCGGGTTCTTCTGGCCGGTGTTCGTGCTGCTCGGCTGGGGCTTCGGCCTCGCGATGCACGCGTGGCAGGTCTACGGCAAGAAGGGCATCACCGAAGACGACGTGCAGCGGGAGATGCGACGCGGCAACTCCGACGTCGCCTGAGCTCCGCTCGCGGAACCCGGGAGCGCTGCCGTCAGCCGGCAGCCTGGAGCGCGGTGCCGATCTCGGCGATGACCGGACCGAGCATCGCGTAGGTGTCGGCCGTCACCACCAAGCGGACTGCGCCGTGGCCGCGCTCCCGTGGCGCCATGTCGACGACGTAGCGGTCCTTGCGGTCCGGACCGCGTACGTCGATCGTGAGCATGAGGACGTGGAGCCTCGAGCTCGTCCCGTTCTCGGAGAAGACCTCGACCACACGCCCGTCGAACGCCAGGACGCACACGCCGAGGTTCTCGTCGGCGAAGCGGATCTCACGCATCAGCGTGCCTCCGTTCCTTGCGCAACGCCAGCAACCGCCAGCCGTAGAGGATCACGAATGTGAGCGCGGTGTACTCGATGATCATCACGGTGGCGAGCCACAAGCCGGAGATCTCGCGCGCTTCGCCGTCTTTCACGCAGACGGAGGCGAAGTCGACGCCCTTCGTGTTGACCGTGTACGACACATCGAAGCCGGCGACGAGCTCACCACCGGGGCACACGACGGGGGCGGCCGGCACCTGCGCCGACGCCCATTCGAGGCCTGCACTCAGCCCGGTGATCGTGATCCCGATTATCAGCGACGCGAAGAAGATCAGGAGCGGCACGAGCTTCGACGGGATCGACGGACGGGCCGCGGCGAGGATCGGACCGTCGGGCTCCTCCTCGGAGGCCGGCATCGGCGACGAGCCGCCCAGGGCCGTCGCCTTCGCCGCCGCGAACTCGTCGTCGGTCAGCGCACCGCCGGCATGGAGCTCGGCCAGGTGTTCGAGCTGACGGTCGATGGTTTCGGGCATGCACGGGTGATCGGTCGGTGACCCCGGGGCCTGTAGACCCCAGTCCGGGCGCCACTACCCTGCGGGGCAGGCGAGCGTGGCGGAACTGGCAGACGCGCCGGGTTTAGGTCCCGGTGTCTTCGGACGTGGGGGTTCGAGTCCCTCCGCTCGCACCGGCTTCTGATCAGGGATTATGCGGTACAGGAGCAGACGCCAAGGGACTGGGTGGACGTCCCGGAGGCCATTGCTAACGCACTGCTAACGGAGTCGTTGCAGTCCGCT
>JBBRHS010000169.1:0-6176 GCA_038222385.1 Acidimicrobiia bacterium | reverse complement strand
CGATGCGCAGCTGGTTCCGGCCGAGCTTGCGGTACGGCTCGGTGTCGACGATGCCGTTGGCCCGCAGCGTGGCGGCGATCGCGGCGGCGTCGACCGAAGCGTCGAAGTCGATCGTGGCCGTGACGTGCGAGCGCGCCGCCGGATCGGTGACGAACGGCGTCGCCACCGGGCTCGCTTCGGCCCATCCGTAGAGCGTGTCGGCCGACCGGCTGCAACGCTGCGTCGTCCACTCGAGCCCGCCTTGCTCCAGCATCCATTCGACCTGGTCGGCGAGCAGGAAGAGCGTCGCGAGAGCAGGAGTGTTGTAGGTCTGGTCGAGGCGCGAGTTCTCGAGCGCGATGTGGAGATCGAGGCTCGGCGGGACCCATCGGCCCGACGCGTGGATGTGTTCGATGCGTTCGATCGCCGCGGGTGAGCACAGCGCCAGCCAGATCCCACCATCGCCGGCGAAGCACTTCTGGGGCGCGAAGTAGTAGACGTCGAACTCGGTCGGGTCGACGGGGAGACCGCCCGCGCCGGACGTGGCGTCGATCACCACGAGCTGATCGACACTGGCTCCGGTCGGGCGCGCGACGACGGTCTGGACGCCGGTCGACGTCTCGTTGTGGGGCCAGCAGTAGGCGTCGACGTCGGGGTTGGCCCGGGTCAGCGGACGGGTGCCCGCCGGCGACTCGATCACGTCGGGTGCTTCGAGGTGGGGTGCCGCCGCGCTCACCGCGACGAACTTCGCGCCGAACTCGCCGAAGCTCAGGTGCTGGCTCTTGCGCTCGATCAGCCCGAAGGCCGCAGCGTCCCAGAAGCTGGTGGACCCCCCGTTGCCGAGGAGGACTTCGTAGCCGTCGGGGAGGTCGAACAGGTCGCGCAGGCCGTCGCGGGCGCGACGCACCACCGACCGCACGCCCTCACGCCGGTGGCTCGTACCCAGGTAGGAGGGCGCAGCCCTGAGCAGCGCGTCGACCGCGGCGGTGCGGACCTTCGACGGACCCGAACCGAACCGACCGTCGGAGGGGAGGAGCTCGGGTGGGATCACGACATCGGCCATCGACGTCGACTCTACCGAGGGGCGTCGGACTCGCCGGAGTCGTGCGGAACCGCGCCCGTGGCGCCGGCATCGATCTCGGCTTCGTACCAGCGGGGACGCTCCCGCCGCGCCCACGCCGCGCTGACGGAGCCCCGCACCATCCCGCCGAGCGCGACGGGATCCTTGTAGGCGAACACCACGTGGCCGATCACCGCCAACCAGATGCCGAGCGCGAACCAGTCGTGCACGAAGGTGGCTCCGGTGCGCCAGTCGATCGGGAACAGCGAGAACCACTTCATGATGGAACCCGTCGCCAGCATCACGATCCCCGCGGCGGCGATGAACACGGCGTTGAGCTTCTGGCCCGGGTTGAACTTCCCGAGCCGGACCGATCCACGCGTCCGGGCCCGGAACCACCGGGCCTCGCCCGGCGCGAAGCGGTTCAGCGCGGCGAAGTCGCGACGGAGTCGGGCACCGTGGCGACCGATCACCGCGAGCAACACCGGTAGCGGCAGCACGATCCCTGCGTACACGTGGAGGTTCCGGATCAGCTCTCGTCGGCCGACGAGAGCCGAGAGCGGGCCGACGTACAGGATCGCACCGGTGAGCATCAGCACGAAGAAGAGGACGGCATTGACCCAGTGCAGCCCACGCTCGACCGGCCCGAACCGCAGGATCGGCGCCTCAGACCGGTTCGTCGTCTCGACCATTCGACTTCCCGATCCACGCGTCGACGTCGTAGCCGAGCTCCTCCCAGTACCCGGGTCGGACCTGCTTCGTCAGCTCGATCCCGTCGAGCCACTTGATCGACTTGTAGCCGTACATCGGTGCGACGTAGAGCCGGACCGGCCCACCGTGCGCGTCGGAGATGTCGTCACCTTCGAGCTTGTACGCCACGATCACATCGGACCGGCGCGCCTGGTCGAGGGTGAGGCTCTCCGTGTAGACGCCGTCGAAGCTCGTGAACTGCAGCGCGGTCGCCTCGGGTTGCACGCCCGCGCGGTCGAGCAGGTCCGAGAGCAGCACGCCCTTCCACTGCACGTCGAGCACTCGCCACCCGGTCACGCACTGGAAGTCCTTGTCGAGCTCGGTTGCGGGGAGTGCGAGCAGCTCGGCGTAGCTCAACTCGTAGGGCGTGTCGACGAGCCCGCGCACCGACAGCGTGTAATCGGTCTTGGCCTTGTGCGGGAGCTCTCCGGTCACGGTGTAGATCCGGAAGCGGCCGATCGGGAGGAGGGCTGATATCCCGGTGCCGTCCTTCGCGATGTAGGGACCGACCGTGCGCTCGAGGACGTCCTGGACCTTCGCGCCGAAGACCACGCCGAGCGCACCGAGGCCGAGGAGGCCGAGGAACAGGCGTCGTCCGACCGCGGTGCCCGGTGCCGTGACCTCGGCCGACTCGTCCATGGGTCCAGGGTACGGCGCGATCCCGTGTTCCGGACCATGGGGTGCCTTACGATTCCCGAAACGTCCCCGATGGTGGCGGGTTCCGGATCAGGCGACCAGCGTGAGGATCTCCGCGAAGGCGTCGTCGAGGTGCTCGACGAGTGTCTCGGGGTCGGGGACCGCGACCGAGTCGGTGTTGATGCCGATGCAGCAGACCCCACAGTGCGAGATCAGGGTGACGTTCACGGCCGCGCCCGAAAGGGGCCCGAAGGCGAAGACTCGGTCGAGGCGGGCGCCCGCCAGGTACACCGGGATCGGCGCCCCGGCCATGTTGCTGGCCACGAAGTCGGCGCACTTGAACATCGCGCCGAGGAACGACGTCGTGAACGCCAGCGGCAGCGCGTTGAAGACGCTGGCGAGCGCATCGGTGAGGCTCACCGCGGGTTCGTCGCGGATCCAACGGCAACGCTCGGAGAGCACCGCGATGCGCTCGGCGGGGTCCTTCACGTCGGCGGGAACGAGGAATCGCGCCGGCGTGAAGTGATTCCCGCCGAGCGTGTCGCCCTCGACCCGCAGGTTGATCGGCATCATCAGCCGCAGGTCTTCGAGCGGCGCGCCGTGGAACTCGTGGTAGCGGGCGAGCCCGCCGACGGCGCCGGCGACGAACGCGTCGTTCATCGATCCGCCCACGGAACGGCCGGCCGCCTTGAGCCGATCCAACGGCACCTCGAGTGTCGCGAGATCGCGGCCGAGGGTACGACCCCGCATGATCGGCGAGCGCGGCTTCGTAGCGGGTGCGAGGTACTCGGCGACCGAACGTCCGGCGCGTGCGGCCTCGGCGGTGGTGCCGACCGGGTCGACCGCCAGACGTTGCGCGCCGCGGATCCCTTCACCGACGCCACGGTGCGCGATCCCCATCGCCCGGCGGCGCCGGTGGTCGATCGACGGGCGAACGAGCCCGATCGGCGTCAGTGCGTCGAGGTCTTCGGGTCGGGTACGCGAGACGACTTCATCGGTTCCCGGAGTGGGCTCGCGCTCGAGGTCGAACAGGCCCATCAGCAACTCGAGCCCGCCGACTCCGTCGGTCATCGAGTGGTGCACCTTCAGGACCATGGCCGAGGTGCCGTCGGCGAGGCCGTCGACCGCGGTGTACTCCCAGAGCGGTCGGGCGCGGTCGAACGGGGTCATCGCGGCCGTGCGCGCCAGGTCGAGCACCGTGTCGAAGTCGGCCGGGCTCGGGACGCGCACCCGGCGGACGTGGTAGCGGAGGTCGAAGTCGGGCGCGGCCGACCAGCACGGAGGACCGATGCGCAGCATCGGGGTGACCACCCGCTGCCGCATCCTCGGGATCGCCCACGTCGCCTGCTCGATGCGATCCAGGAGCGCAGTCCAGTCGGGGATGCGATCGAGCACCATCACCGCGACGATCGTCGAGCGGAGTTGGGGATCCCGCTCGATGTTCCACATGAGCGCGTCGGCGTCGCTCATGTGCGTCTCGAAGCGATCAGCCATCGGAGCCCCCACACCGGAGCATTCGCCCCGTTGTGCCCGAGTGTACGACGGAATCGCCGGGAGGTCCCCGGGAAGCGGGCTCGGGGTTCAGCTGCCGGTCTGGCCCCGGCCGCGGGCCACGATCCCGGCCCGGCGCCGTTCGATCTCGCCCGGGTCGAAGGTCCAGGTGCGGAAGCGCTCCTGCTCGAGCCGCCAGGCGTCACCGACGCTGAGCTTCGCAGCCTCGTCGTAGAGCTGCTTGAGGTTGCGCACCGCCCGTTGGTCGTTGCCGGCGATCTCCTGGGCGAGCGCCCGCGCGTGCGGGAGGAGGTCGGTGTGGTCGACGACCACATTCACCAATCCCAGGCGGTAGGCGTCGGCCGCGTCGATGTAGTTGCCGGTGAGACTCATCTCCTTCGCCTTCCTGAGCCCGACGGCTTGCGGAAGGTTGACGCTCATCCCGCCGCCGGGAGTCAGGCCGACGCGCGCGTGGGTGTCGGCGAAGGCCGCCCGCTCCGACGCGACGAGGAAGTCGCAGGCCAGCGCGAGCTCGAAGCCACCCGTGACGCACGGTCCGTTCACGGCTCCGATCACCGGCTTGGTCATCCGCACGAGCACCGTGAACGGGGAGTCACCGGGGTCGAGCACATCGCGGAGGTTCTCCGCCGAGCTGCCGAGCTCCTTGAGGTCGAGACCGGCGCAGAAGGCCGGATCGGTGCCGGTCAGGATCACCACGTCGACGGCGTCGTCGGTGTCGGCTGCGGCGAGCGCGGCCGCGGCCGCCCGCTGCAGCGGGGAGTTCAACGCGTTGCGCGCCTCCGGGCGGTTGAGCGTGATGGTGCGGACCCGGTCGGTGGTCTCGATGAGGAGCACGTCGGTCATTCCCGCGACGCTACCGGCCCCGGGTTCGGTAGCGTTCGGACGTGCCCGTGTTCACCGGAGTCGGAGTCGCCCTCGTCACGCTGTTCGACGACGAAGGGGCCCTCGACGCGCCCGCGACGGCCGAGCTCGCGGCGAGCCTCGTCGATGTCGGCGTGCGCGCCGTGGTGGTGGCCGGGACGACGGGCGAGGCAGCGACGCTCGACCCCGATGAGCGGATCGCGCTGCTCGCTGCGGTGCGGGCCGCGGTGCCGTCGTCGGTCCCGGTGATCGCGGGCACGGGCGCGCCGTCGGCCCGTCAGGCGGTCCGGTTGACGCGGGACGCGCTCGACCACGGTGCCGACGCGGTACTTGTCCTGTCGCCTCCGGCCGCGTCCGACGTCCGGCCCTACTACGACGACGTCGCCGCGATCGCGGGCGGGCCCGATCGCGTGCTCGCCTATCACTACCCCGCGGTGTCGCCGCCGGGGATCCCGGTGCCCGTGCTCTGCGATCTCCCGGTGTCGGGTTGCAAGGACTCCAGCGGCGACGCCGGTCGTCTCCTCGAGGAGGTCACCTCGTTCTCGGGCGCGCTCTACACCGGCTCGGCTGCCCTGTTGGCGTACGCCGGTCCGATGGGGTGTGCCGGCGCGATCCTCTCGCTCGCCAACCTCGATCCCGAGCGTTGCGCGCGTGCCTTCTCCGGCGATGTCGACGCGCAGCGCGCGCTCGACGACTCCAACCGCGCCTCACGGCTCCGGTTCCCGACCGCACTGAAGGAGCTCGTCGCGGAACGGTTCGGAACCTCGACCACGGTGCGTGCCGCAGGATGATCGAGGTCAGGACGACCGACGATCCGGCCGAGGTGTTGGGAGAAGCGGGAGCGTTCCTGTTGAGCCGACCGGTCGAGCACAACGTGATCCTCTCGATCCTCCACAGCCGGATCAGCCATCCGGAAGCTGGCCGCTACTGGTGGCTCCTCGACCACGGCTCCGTTGCGGGAGTGGCGATGCACACGCCGTTCTCGTTCAGTGCGACCGCGACACCGATGAGTCCTGAGCTCGTGCGCGCGCTGGTGGCCGCGACCGACCCACCGGTCCCGGGATTCATCGGAGAGGCGGCGACGGCGGCTGCCTACGCGGGCGCGTGGGCGCAACGACACCGGGTACCCGTCGTGCCCACCGATGGTGAGCGGCTCTTCCGGCTCGACGGGGCTCGGGAGGTCGGGCGGGCGCCGGGCTCCCTGCGGCCGGCGGCCCCGGGTGATCGGTCGTTGTTGGTGGCGTGGCTCGACGGGTTCGGGGCCGACACCGGCCACGCACCAGAGGATTCCGATGTGGTGATCGACCGCTACCTCGACGAACACAGCGTCTGGCTCTGGATCGACGAGGGTCCGGTCGCGATGGCGCGCGTCGCGCCG
>JBBRHS010000168.1:0-6228 GCA_038222385.1 Acidimicrobiia bacterium | reverse complement strand
CGATGGTCGCGTCGGGAGAGCGCGTCGACGTGGTCTCGACGCATTCGAAGTACGCGCCGTCGCAGAGTGCCTGGCTCCATCCGCTCGACGATCTGCTCGACGTGGGTGCGCTGGCGCCGAAGGCGGTGGAGCTGTGTCGTTTTCGCGGCACGTTGTTCTGCGCGCCTCGCAACGTCGACGTGCGCGTCCTCTGGGCGGACCCTGATGTCGTCGTCCCCACGGCCTGGGAGCAGCTGGTCGATTCCGACGTCGTCTTCGGGTTCCCCGGACGCGAATCGGGTCTGTTCGGCACGTTCTTCGAGCTGGTCGCAAGTCTCGGAGGCGCGCTGTTCGACGACGATCTCCGTCCGACGATGCAGACGTCCGAGTGCCGGGCCGCTCTCGTGACCCTCTCGGCACTCGCGGCGCGGGCGCCCGACGCCCTCACGGGATGGCACTACGACGAGGTCGACGACGCGCTCGGGTCGGGGACCGTGACTCTGGCCGCGGCCTGGCCGGGCGCCACGGCGACGCTCCGGGCGGCCCGGCCCGACCTCGAACCGCATCCGTACCTCGCCGGCCCGGTCGGCATCCGCTCGTACGCGGGCTGTCACGGGTGGGGCATCCCTCGGACGTGTGCCGACCAGGATGGAGCGGTCGCGCTGCTCGAGGTCCTCACCTCGGGGCGCGCCAATGCACTCGAGGCAGCGAGCGGAGCCGTGTGCGCACACGTCGAGGTGTTCGCGGGCGTGACGCCGGTCGACGCGATCGACGAGCGTCGGCTCGAGATCACCCGGTCGACGATCGCCGATGGGATGATCACCTACCCGCCGCTCGCCGACTTCCCCGTGGTCGAAGACGCGGGATGGACCGGGATCCAGGCTGCCTTGCGCGGCGAGGTGTCGTGCGACGACGCCCTCGTGACCCTGCAGGCCACCGCGGAGTCGGCGCTCGCGGGAGTCCGCCGATGACGACCCCGCGCATGGACGGCTTGGTCGCGTTCGTCACGGGTGCCGGGTCGGGCATCGGCCTTGCCGCCGCGCACCGGATGGTCGCCGAGGGTGCTCGTGTCGCCGCGGCCGACCTGCGCCCCCCCGTCGCCGACGACGGCTTCCTGTCGCTGGTCACCGACGTCACCGACCAGGCATCAGTGGATGCGGCAGTGTCGGCGACGATCGAGACCTTCGGTGGGATCGACGTGCTCGTGAACAGTGCCGGTGTCGGTGCGATCGGCACCGTCGAGACGAACGACGACCACGAGTGGGAGCGCGTGTTCGACGTGAACGTGCTCGGTGTCGTGCGGACGTCGCGCGCGGTGCTCCCGCTCCTCCGACGGTCCGAGCACCCGGCGGTGGTGAACCTCGCGTCGATCGTGTCGACGACCGGGCTCCCGCAGCGCGCGTGTTACGGCGCGACCAAGGGTGCGGTCCTCAGCCTCACGATGGCGATGGCGGCCGACTGCGCGGCCGACCGCATCCGGGTGAACTGCGTGTGCCCCGGTACGGTCGACACCCCGTGGGTCGAGCGACTCCTCGGTCAGGCCGACGACCCCGAAGCGGCTCGGGCCGCGCTCGTCGCCCGCCAGCCCATCGGCCGCCTCGGCACGGCCGAGGAGGTCGCGGCTGCGATCGTGTACCTCGCGTCACCCGAAGCGGGCTACGTGACGGGCACTGCGCTCGCGATCGACGGCGGGACGAGTGGGTTCCAGGTTCCCGGCGGTTCGACCGGCCGATGACGATCATCACCGGACTCTCCGTGCTCGACGTGCGGGCGCCGACCTCGCGCACGCTCGCGGGTTCCGATGCCGTGCACGGCGATCCCGACTACTCGGCCGCCTACGTGGTGCTGACCACCGACGAGGAACTCACGGGCCACGGCCTCACGTTCACGATCGGCCGTGGTACGGAGGTCGTCTGTGCGGCGGTCGAGGCGCTGCGCCACCATGTGATCGGGGTCGAGCTGCGCGACCTCACCACGGATTTCGCGGGCTTCTGGCGTTCCCTGACGAACGACTCCCAGCTGCGGTGGCTCGGCCCCGAGAAGGGCGTGATCCACCTCGCGACCGCGGCGATCGTGAACGCGGTGTGGGACCTCTGGGCGAAGACCGAGGGCAAGCCGGTCTGGAAGCTGGTCGCCGACCTCACGCCGGAGCAGTTCGTGAGTTGTGTCGACTTCCGCTACCTCTCCGACGTGCTGACACGCGACGACGCGCTCGAGATGCTGCGGGTCATGGAGCCGGGAAAGGCCGACCGCGAGGCCGAGCTCCGGCGCGACGGATACCCGGCGTACATCACCTCGGCCGGCTGGCTGGGGTACCCGGAGGAGAAGGTCCGGCGGCTCTGTCGTGAGGCTCTGGCCGACGGGTGGGACGCGTTCAAGATGAAGGTCGGGATCGATCCCGCGAGTGACGCCCGGCGGGCGGCGGTGATGCGCGAGGAGATCGGACCCGACCGCGACCTCATGGCCGACGCCAACCAGGTGTGGGACGTTCCCGAGGCGATCAGCTGGACCGATGGGCTCGCGGAGTTCCGGCTTCGCTGGATCGAGGAGCCGACCAGCCCCGACGACGTGCTGGGTCACGCCGCGATCCGGCGTGCGCTCGCCCCCCGCGGCATCGGCGTGGCGACCGGGGAGCACTGCGCGAACCGCGTGGTGTTCAAGCAACTGCTCCAGGCCGAGGCGATCGACTACTGCCAGGTCGACGCGTGCCGCTTGGGAGGATTGAACGAGGTGCTCGCGGTCCTCCTGCTCGCGGCGCGGTTCGGCGTGCCGGTGTGTCCGCACGCAGGTGGGCTCGGCCTGTGTGAGTACGTGCAGCACATCTCGGTGCTCGACTACATCGTGGTGAGCGGGAGCCTCGACGGTCGCATGGTCGAGTTCGCCGACCACTGCCACGAGTACTTCGTCGATCCGGTGCAAGTGCGGAGCGGCCGCTACGTCGTCCCGACCGCCCCCGGGTACTCGGCGGAGATGAAGCCGGAGGCGCTCGCCGCCATCACGTACCCGGGAGGTTCCGAGTGGGCCGGTTGAGGGAGCTGCCGATCTCGCGCCTCGGCCTGGGCGGCACTGCGCTCGGGAACATGTTCCGCGCCAACGACGACGCAACCTCGGATGCCACCGTCGACGCCGCGTGGGACGCAGGAATCCGCCTGTTCGACACCGCGCCGTTGTACGGGCACGGCCTCTCGGAGCATCGCCTCGGTCGCGCACTGGCGCGTCGACCGCGCGACGAGTTCGTGGTGTCGACCAAGGTGGGCCGCGTGTTGGAACCGGGCGCGGGAGAGGAGACCACGTTCGTCGACCTCCCCGACGTCCACCCGGAGTTCGACTACTCGGCGTCGGCGACTCGTCGCTCGCTCGAAGCCAGCCTCGAACGGCTCGGCCTGTATCGTGTCGTCGTGCTCCTGGTGCACGACCCCGACGACCACGAGGCCGAAGCCCGGGGAGGTGCGTTCCCCGAGCTGATCCGCATGCGCGACGAAGGACTGGTCCACGCGATCGGGACGGGGATGAACCAGGCGGAGATGCCGGCCCGCTTCGTTGCCGAGTTCGACCTCGACTGCGTCCTCCTCGCCGGCCGTTACACCCTCCTCGAACAGGGTGCGCGTCGCGTGCTCCTGAACACCTGCGCGGAGCGCGACGTCGACGTGATGATCGGCGGCGTGTTCAACAGTGGACTTCTCGCTGATCCCCACCGCGCCGACGTCACCTACGAGTACTGGCCGGCGGCGCCGCAGTTCGTCGAGCGGGCCCAGCAGATCGAGGCCGTGTGCCGCCGGTACGACATCGCTCTCGCGGCTGCCGCGCTGCAGTTTCCCCTTGCCCATCCGTCCGTGGCCGCGGTGCTCGCCGGCGCCCGTTCGCCCGAGGAGATCCGCGAGAATGCGTCGTTGATCCAGCGGCCGATCCCGCCGGAGCTGTGGGCGGTGCTCGCGCTCGACGGGCTGCTCGACCCGGCGGCTCCGGTGCCCGGGGTCGGCTAGCTTCCCGGCATCGATCCCACCGACCTGATCCTCGACGCGCTCGACGCCGTCGCCGCCGGCGACCATCCCACGGTGTTGCTGCGCGCGAGTTCCCACAAGGACCGGTGGGTCCAGGCAACGAAGATCGAGGGCGAGGACACCTTCGTCTGCGAGGCCGCGAGCAACGAGTACCTCGACCCGGCCGACCTGATGTCGGGGGTGGGCGTGGCGCGCATGCGGGACCTCGGCTGGACCTACACCGACGGTGCCGACTTCACCCGTTTCGACGAGTCGTCCAGCTCGGAGCAACGCCGGGCCGTCGCCGCGGTGCTGCTCGTGACCCTCACCGACGTCTACGACCACGACGAGTCGCTGCCACCCCGCATCGAGTTCCCGTAGACCGGTGAGCGACGACCCGCTCGTCCTCCTCTCCAAGCCGCAGGCGCGGACGGCCGTGGTCACGCTCAACCGGCCCGAACGCTTGAACGCGATGTCGATCGACCTCGTGATCGAGCTCGACGACGTGCTGAACCGCGTGGCCGACGACAACGACGTGTCGGTGGTGATCCTCACCGGTGCCGGACGCGGGTTCTGCTCGGGGCTCGACCTCAAGGACTATGGCATCATCCCGAACATCGATGGCCTCACCGTCGGCCGCATCGCGGCCCGGTCGATGCGGTACTACTCGCGCTTGATCCTCTCGCTGCGCCGCATGCCCCAACCGGTGATCGCCGCGATCAACGGTCCGGCCTACGGCGGGGGGATGTGTCTCGCGTGCGCGACCGACCTGCGCATCGCGTCGACGAGCGCGGTGTTCAACGCCACCGGCATCGTCAACGGGCTCACGAGCACCGAGCTCGCGATCAGCTGGTTGCTGCCCCGGCTCATCGGCGCGACGCACTCGAACGACCTGCTGCTCACCGGCCGCGAGGTCGACGGCGACGAGGCGTACCGGCTCGGGCTCGTGTCGCGGGTCCTCCCCGACGCCGATCTCCTCCCCGCCGCGCTCGAGATGGCGGCGCGGATGGCGAAGTTCAGCCCGTACGGCCTCGAGATGACCAAGAGCATGCTGTGGGTGAACCTCGAGAACCCGAGCCTCGAGTCGGCGATCCAGATCGAGGACCGCAACCAGCTCATGCTGGGGTTCACCGCGAACCTCCCCGAAGCGATCCGTGCCTTCGACCAGGGCCGGGAGCCCGTCTACACCGACGAGCCCCGTCGGGACCTGTTCGACGGACCCTAGCAATTGTCTGACTCGTCAGGTAAACTACCTGAGTAGTCAGACACATCACGACGATCGAGCACGACGATCGAGGAGGTCCACCATGGAGGTCAAGGAGCTCGGACACGTGGTGCTGTACGTCCACGACCTCGAGCGGTCTCGCCACTTCTACGGCGACGTGCTCGGGTTCCGCCAGCTCCCGATGGAGTCACCCGTCGCGGCTGCGTTCTCCTCGGGACGCGCCCACCACGAGCTGCTGCTCATCGAGGTGGGGGACGACGCCGCGGAGATCCCCGCGGGTCGTCGGGTCGGGATGTACCACATCGGTCTGAAGATCGGCGACAGCGACAACGAGCTCCGTGCCGCGGTCGCCGAGCTGGATCGCGCGGGCGTCGAGCTGGTCGGTGCGAGCGATCACACCGTCACGCACAGTCTCTACCTGCGCGATCCCGACGGCAACGAGCTCGAGCTGTTCATCGACGTGCCGGGTGTCGACTGGCGAGAGAACCCCGAGCTGATCGCCGCCCCGATCAAGCCCCTCCGCCTCTGAACCCTGAACGACAGCGGTGCAGTGGGCCAGCGGCCATGGGTCACGGATCGACCGGTGGTGAGATCTGCTCGAGCGCGATCGGGCCGGTAGCGTCGGTCGGTGGACTCCGACGGATTGCTGCGCGCCGCGGTCGATCTGCTCGGAGGGGAGGAGCGGACCGGTCAGGTCGAACTCGCCCGGGCCATCGACGAGACCATCTCCGTCGGGACCCATCTGGTCGCCGAGGCACCCACCGGCTCGGGGAAGACCCTGGCCTACCTGGCGCCGGTCGTGACGAGCGGTGCGAGGACGGTCATCGCGACGGCGACGATCGCCCTCCAGGACCAGCTCTGGCGCAGCGACATCCCGCTCGTCCAACGGGCGGGCGGCAGCGTCCGGGCCGCGATGTTGAAGGGCCGGGGTCAGTACCTGTGTCGGGCGAAGCTCGATGCCGCACTCGGCGGCGATGCCCTGTTCGACACCCGACCGCACGCCGGCTTCGACGACGAGATCGCGAAGCTCGACGAGTTCGCCGA
>JBBRHS010000167.1:0-6240 GCA_038222385.1 Acidimicrobiia bacterium | reverse complement strand
GTGACCGGGTGGTCTACTACCGGGCGGTCTGTGGGTTGCTCACCGAGCCGGCGATCGCGGTGGTCGTCCAGGAGATGGTCGACTCGGAGGCATCAGGCGTGATGTTCTCCCTCGACCCCGCGACGGGTGACCGGTCGGTGGTCGTGGTCGAGGCCGCGTTCGGGCTCGGCGAGGTGGTCGTCGGCGGCGAGGTGGAACCCGACCTGTACACGGTCGGCAAGGAGCCGCTCCGGATCCGGTCGACGCGGGTGGGCGACAAGCTCGTCGCCGTGCGGCGCGGACTCGACGGTGTCGAGCGCCGCGTCAGGCTCGACGACGAGGAACGGACCCGACGGGTGCTCACCGACGAGCAGGCCCTGGACCTCGCGAGACTCGCGCTGCGGGTCGAGAGGCACTACGACTCGCCCCAGGACATGGAGTGGGCCCTCGCCGGCGGCGAGTTCTTCCTCGTGCAGTCGCGCCCGATCACGACCGTCGGCGACGATGACGGGCCGGCGGAGCCCGGCGCGACGACCTCACTGGAACCGCTCGTTCGGGGGCACGGGGCGGCGCCGGGCGTCGTATCCGGAAGGGTGCGGGTACTGCAGGACGTCGGCGACGGTTCGACGCTGCAACCGGGCGAGGTGCTCGTCGCCCCGATGACGACGCCCGACTGGGTCCCGACGATGCGTCGGGCCGCGGCGCTCGTCACCGATGGCGGCGGCATCACCTGCCACGCCGCGATCGTGAGCCGGGAGCTGCGGCTCCCGTGCATCGTCGGTGCCCGGCGGGCGACCACGGTGCTGCGCGACGGCGAGGTCGTCACGGTCGACGGTGGCGCCGGGCTCGTCTACGAGGGCGATGTGACCGAACGCCTCGGTCGGAACCGAGGGGTGGGGGTGAGCCGCGTCGTCGAGACTCCGGCGGCGTCGAGCGCGACGACCGAGACGCTGGGGACCCGCCTCTACGTGAACCTCGCGATCGCGGACCGGGCCGAGGAGGTGGCGGCGCTCCCGGTCGACGGTGTCGGTCTGTTGCGCGCCGAGTTCCTCGTGACCGACGCGTTGCAGGGCGAGCACCCCCGCAAGCTCCTCGCCGACGGACGCGGGCGGGAGTTCGTCGATCGAATGGCGGAGTCGCTCGTGCGGATCACGCGTGCGTTCGCACCTCGACCGGTGGTGTACCGGACGATCGACTTCCGGACCAACGAGTTCCGGAACCTCACCGGTGGCGAGGAGTTCGAGCCGATCGAGGCGAATCCGATGATCGGGTACCGAGGCTGCTACCGCTACGTACGGGAACCCGAGCTGTTCGGCCTCGAGTGCCAGCTCCTGGCGCGGGTACGCGAGGAGACGCCGAACCTCCACATGATGATCCCGTTCGTGCGCACGCGATGGGAGCTCGAGGCCTGCCTCGACCTCGTCGACGCGAGCCCGCTCGGGCGCCAGCGCGGACTCCACCGCTGGATCATGGCCGAGGTCCCCTCGGTGATCTACCGCATCCCCGAGTATGCCGAACTCGGGATCGACGGGCTCTCGATCGGCACCAACGACCTGACCCAGCTGATGCTCGGCGTGGACCGCGACTCAGAGACGTGCGCCGACCTGTTCGACGAGTCCGACGCTGCGGTGCTCGCGGCGATCCGCGACATCGTCACCGCAGCGAACGCCGCCGGGATGACCTCGTCGCTCTGTGGTCAGGCGCCGTCGACCCGACCCGAGTTCGCGGAGCACCTCGTTCGCTACGGCATCACGTCGGTGTCGGTGAACGCAGACGCCGTCGCAGCCGCCCGTCGAACCATCGCGGCGGCCGAGCGACGTCTGCTCCTCGACGCGGCTCGCGCCTGACCACCGTGGCGCTGATGATCCCGGGATGAGCCGCTTCGTCGTCGATCCCGACGCGTCACAGGTGTGGATCGAGGGAAGCTCGTCGATGCACCCGATCCACGCCACCGCGACGGGCGTCTCGGGCTGGGTGGAGCTCTCCCGTTCCGCCGACGGGATCGCCCCGGACCCGCGCCTCGGCGGTGAGATCCGCGTGGCGGTCGACAGGTTGCACTCCGGCAACGCGCTCGTAGACCGCGAGACGCGGCGCCGGATCGACGCGAAACGGCATCCGGAGATCATCGGGACCGTCACAACCGCCGACCGGGTCGGGACGGAGCGTCTGGCGGTCACGGGCGATGTCTCGTTCCGTGGTGAGGTGCGACCGGCGAGCGGCGAGCTCGACGTGTCGGCGGAGGGGGATCGTCTCGTCTTCGAAGGTACCCAGACCTTCGACGTCCGCGACTGGGGGTTGCAACCACCTCGTGTCGCCCTGCTGCGCGTGCATCCCGAGGTCCGCATCCGCATCCGCCTCGTCGTCGACCCGGCCGGTTGACGACGGGTGGTGCCGGGTGAGACGGGCGCTCAGGCGGACGCGTGGTCGTTGCGCAGCGCGAGCTCACGGAGCTCGACGATGCCGTCGGCGATCGCGGTCGCGAGCAGGTCGACGTCGGGACCGGCGTCGAAGTCACCGGTGACGCCGAACGCGAGGTGCCCGTCGTAGGAGAGGATCGCCGTGCCGATTCGCACTCCATGGCTGATCGGGACGAACGGATAGTAGGCGAGCATCCGTCGCCCCAGGCAGTAGAGCGGGAACTGCGGGCCCGGGACGTTGGTCGCCACCGTGTTGATCGAGTGCTGCGGAAGGAGGTGGATCAGGCGCGTCGCGAGTCGGGTGACGGTGCCGACGACCATCGGCGGGGCGAGGTCGCCCAGGTCGCTCACGATCCGACCGGCCTCGGCCATGTGTGAGCGCTTGAGCTCGTGCATGCGAGCGTGGACCGCCTGCAGGCGCTCGACCGGATCGGTGAGGGCGAGCGGCAGCTCCAGCAGCAATGCCGAGACGCGGTTGTCGGGCACGCCGCGGGCGTCGGCGTCCCGCAGCGAGACCGGCACGAGTGTGCGCAGCACCGCCCCACCGGGATCCTCGCCGCCTGCGAGCAGCAGCTCGCGGAAGCCGCGGGTCACGGCGGCGAGGACGACGTCGTTGACGGTTCCTCCGAACGCGTCGCGGATGATCCGTACGTCGGCGAACGAGACCTCGGAGTGCGCGTAGACGCGATCGGGCCCGATCCGACCTTCGATGTCGAGGGGAGGGGTGGACGTGAGGTGCCGGAGGAACCGCACCGTGCCCACTCCGACTTCGCCCATCTGTCGGAGCGCGTGCCCTGGTCGGCGCACCGCGAGCGGCAAGCGCCGCGCGTCGGCGAGGAGATCTCCCGCCAGGCCCCACCAGGCGTCGAGGACCATCGCCGGTCCGGAGGGCTCACTCGCGGGCTCCCAGTGTGGCGGCGTCGGGAGCTCGACATCTCGCTCGGCGTCGAGCAGCACGGTGAGCAGGTCGACCCCCGCGATCCCGTCGACCATGCAGTGATGGACCTTCGAGATCATGGCCCAGCGTCCATCGGCGAGGTTCTCGACGACCCACGCCTCCCAGAGGGGACGGTTGCGATCGAGGGCTTGCGACATCACGCGACCCATGAGCGTGCAGAGCTCGGCGTCGCCCCCCGGAGACGGCAACGCGGTACGACGCACGTGGTACGACAGATCGAAGTGCGGGTCGTCGACCCATACGGGCCGCCCGAGTTCGAGCGGCACCGGCCGCACTCTCTGGCGGTACCGCGGGATGCGGTCGAGCTTCGACCCGATGAGCCGCTCGACACCACCGGCCGGAGGCGTGGGACCTTCGAAGACCGAGATGCCGGCGATGTGCAGGTGCGCGATCCCGTCCTCGATGTTCAGGAACTCCGAATCGAGGACACCGAGCCGATCCATGCAGCCTCCATCCTCGACCCCGCCGCGGTGGTCGGGCAGTGCCGAAGGTCCCTCCGTGAGGCAGGGTTTCAGGACGTGACGCCCCGGTCGCCGTGCTCCGGTCCACGACGGGCACGACGGGCACGTTTGTGGATCGCGTCGGCGGCGAGCACCGCGGGTGCGGCGAGGACAGCGACGACGAAAGCCGCGGGCGGCGGCACCGCCTGGCCGAGGAGCGATGCGACCGGTGGGATGAACAAGAAGCCGGCGAGGGCGACGAGTTCGGCAGCAACTGCGCCGAGCAGCAGGCGGTTCGTGGCCCATCCCAGCGCTCCGGGCCACCGGGTGGCGCTCCGGCAGGCGAACGCGTTCCCGGCTTGGCCGATCACCACCGCGGCGAACGCCGCGCCGGAGGCGGCCTCGAGGGCGTGGCCGGTCGGGAAGCTCTCGCCGGGTCGCCAGCCCGCAGCCAGGAGGCCGACGAGGAACGCGGTCATCACCATGAGCGCCTCCGCCGGTCCGAGCACGCCGAACACCCGTCGCATGAGGGCAGCATCGATGAGGTGGCGGCCGAGCGGTGGTCGAGCGAGCGCCCGCGTGTTGGGCGGCTCCGCACCGAGCGCGAGCGCAGGGAGGAGATCGGTGCCGATGTCCAGGCAGAGGATCTGCAGCACGCCCAGTGCGAGCGGGAAGCGGCCACCCGACAGGGCCCACACGACGAACGGTGTGAGCTCGGCGACGTTGTCGGTGAGGTGGTAGGTGAGGAAGCGGTGCACGTTGCTGAACGTCGCCCGGCCCTGCTCGACCGCAGCGACGATGGTGGCGAAGTCGTCGTCGAGCAGCACCAGGTCGGCGGCCTCGCGGGCCACGTCGGTTCCCGAGCGACCCATGGCGATGCCGATGTCGGCCTGCTGGAGCGCGGGTCCGTCGTTCACGCCGTCGCCCGTCATGGCGACCACATGGCCTCGCGCCTGCAGGGCTCGGGTGATCCGGAGCTTGTCCTCCGGCGCGATCCGCGCGACCACGACGCCGTCCCGGTCGAGGAGCGCACCGAGCACCTGCTCGTCGGCGGGCAGATCCGTGCCCTCGAGCACGGTGCCCTCGGGGCCGAGCAGCCCGACCTCGGCCGCGATCGCTCGGGCCGTTGCGGGGTGGTCACCGGTCAGCATGGCGACACGGATGCCGGCTCGTCGACACGCATCGAGCGCGTCGGCGGCGCTCGGTCGCGGCGGATCCTCGAAGCCGAGCAAGCCGAGGAGCTCCAGGTCGCGTTCGGCGTCGTCGGCCTGCAGGCCGGACGGGAGGTCTGTCACCGGGCGGGACGCGACGGCCAGGACACGCAACCCGTGGCTCGCCATCGCATGGAGCGCGTCCTGCGCGCCGCTCGCCGATTCGCAGCGGCCGAGGAGCGCGTCCGGGGCCCCCTTGACGAAGAGCGTGTTGCCGACGACGACGGACATGCGACGTCGCCGAGGGTCGAACGGATATCGCCGCACGTCCGGACTCGCGGCCTCGTCGACCGAGGCCTCGATGCCGAGCCGTCCCGCGAACGTATCGATCGCCGCTTCCATTGGGTCGCCTTGCGCGACCCACTGGCCATCGTGGCGCACCGCCCGACCGGTGGAGCACCTGACCGCGGCGCGGCCGATGCGCTCGAACGACGGAAGGACGGTCTCGTCGACCGTGAGCGCAGGCGTCGGGTCGTAGCCGCTGCCCGCGACCGCGGCGCGCCCTGCCGGCGTCCACACCTCGACCACGGCCATCTCGTTGCGGGTCAGCGTTCCGGTCTTGTCGGTGCAGATGAACGTCGTCGAGCCGAGTGTCTCCACCGATTCGAGTCGACGGATCAGAGCGTGGCGATCGGCCATCCGCTGCGCGCCCATGGCGAGCGACAGCGTGACCGTCGGGAGCAAGCCCTCCGGGACGAGCGCGACGGTCACACCGATCGCGAAGAGGAAGCCGTCGGAGGCCGGCGAACCGACGGCCAGCGCGACCCCGAAGAACCCGACACCGACACAGACTGCGATCAACGCCAGTGTCGTGACGACGCGGTGGAGCTCCTGGGCGAGCGGGCTGCGGGGCCGAGTCCCGGCTCGGGTCAGGAGCGCGATCGCAGCCAGACGTGTCTTCGCCCCGGTGGTCTCCACCACCGCAACTCCCTCCCCCTCGACCACGAACGTCCCCGCGAAGAGCGCGTCTCCCTCGGAGGCGGGCACAGGTTCGCTTTCTCCCGTCAGGAGCGAGGTGTTCACCGTCAATGAGTGCGCCTCGATGACCCGGAGGTCGGCCGACACGCGATCGCCGGCGTCGAGCATGACGACGTCGGCCGTGACGAGCTCGGTGGCGTCGACGTCTCGCCGGGACCCGTCTCGCAGCACGGTGGCCCGCCGGGGGAGGAGGTCGCGCAGGCGTTCCGCCGCGTGCTCGGCGCGGCTCTCCTGCACGAATGCGAACACGCCGTTCA
>JBBRHS010000166.1:0-6242 GCA_038222385.1 Acidimicrobiia bacterium | reverse complement strand
GCTCGGCATGTCGCGCATGGAGCAGATCGTCGACACCCTCGGTCTCGACGACCGCAAGCGCTACATGCACCACTACAACTTCCCGCCGTTCTCCACCGGTGAGACCGGTCGCGTCGGTTCGCCGAAGCGTCGCGAGATCGGCCACGGCGCGCTTGCCGAGCGGGCCCTCCTGCCGGTGATCCCGTCGAAGGAGGAATGGCCCTACACGCTGCGCATCGTCTCCGATGTGCTCGCGTCGAACGGTTCCACCTCGATGGCGTCGGTGTGCGGCTCCACCCTCTCGCTCATGGACGCGGGTGTGCCGATCAAGGCTCCCGTCGCCGGCATCGCGATGGGTCTGGTCTTCGCCGAGGGCAAGTACACGACCCTCACCGACATCCTCGGTGCGGAAGACGCGTTCGGCGACATGGACTTCAAGGTCGCCGGTACCGCCGAGTTCGTGACCGCACTGCAGCTCGACACCAAGATCGACGGCCTGCCCGCCGATGTGTTGCAGGAAGCGCTCGCGCAGGCGAAGGACGCCCGCCTCAAGATCCTCGAGGTCATGACCGCCACGATCGCGGAACCCCGCGACGACGTGCGGCCGTCGGCCCCGAAGATCATCAGCTTCGAGATCCCGATCGACAAGATCGGTGAGGTCATCGGGCCCAAGGGCAAGGTCATCAACACGATCCAGCAGGAGACCGGCGCCGACATCGCGGTCAGCGACGACGGTGTGGTCGGAACGGTCAGCATCGGTTCGAAGGACGGCGAGAAGGTCGAAGAGGCCACTCGTCGCATCGAGCTCATCCTCGACCCGCCCACCGCCGAGATCGGCGTCGACTACACCGGCAAGGTCGTGAACGTCACCAAGTTCGGTGCGTTCGTGAACGTCCTCCCGGGTCGCGACGGTCTGGTCCACATCTCGAAGCTCGGCCGCGGCAAGCGCGTCGACCGGGTGGAAGACGTGTTGAACCTCGGCGACGAGGTCACCGTGCGCGTCGACGACATCGACAACCAGGGCAAGCTCTCCCTCTCGCTCGTCGGCGACGAGTGGGAAGGCGGCGACGGCGGTTCCGGCGGTTCCGGTGGTGGCGACGACGGTCCGCCACGGCGCGAGCGCTCATCGTCGTCGGACCGCGGTGACCGCCCGGAGCGCAGCGAGCGGGCGCCCCGCGAGAGCAGCTCCGGGAACGCCGACTCCGGCAACGGGGGCGCCGGCAACGACGCCAACTCCGGGAATGGGGGGAGCGGCGACCGCGACCGCGCCTCGTTCGACGAGTTCTGGGACGGTCAGGCGTCCGAGGAGTTCGGTGAGCTCGGTCCGGCCGAGGCCGGTCGCAGCGGTGGCGGTGACCGTGGTGGTCGCAGTGGAAGTGGCGGTGGCGGTGGGCGTCGGCGTCGTCGCTGATCCAGCGCGTCGCGGATCCAGGGCGCCGCTGACCCTTCAGGCCGGTCCCCGGCCGGTCGAGTGAAGACGATGGATCCAGGCATTCGCAGGACGCAGCACAGCTCGGGGCTGCGGGTCGTCACCGACTCGCTTCCCCAGCTGCGCTCCGTCGCCGTCGGCTTCTGGGTCGGCACGGGCGCTCGCGACGAGGACGATCCGCGTTCCGGCGCGAGTCACTTCCTCGAGCACCTGCTGTTCAAGGGAACCCCGACGCGTTCCGCGCTCGAGATCGCCGAAGCCGTCGAGTCGGTCGGCGGCGAGATGAACGCGTTCACGAGCCACGAGTACACCGCGTTCTACGTGCGCGTCCCCGACGCCCGGCTCGAGCTCGCGCTCGACATCCTCTCCGACGTCGTCTGGTCGCCGACCATCGACGCGGAGGAGATGGACGCCGAGCGCAAGGTGATCCTCGAAGAGATCAACATGCGTGACGACGCGCCCGACGAGCTGCTCCACGATCTCCTCGCGGAAGCGGTGTTCCCCGATCATCCCCTCGGTCGGTCGGTGCTCGGTTCCCCGGAGTCGATCTCGGCGATGTCGCGTGATTCCGTCGTCGAGTACCACGCCGAGCACTACCACCCGTCGAACGTGGTCGTCGCCGCGGCCGGGAACCTCGAGCACGACCGCGTCGTCGAGCTCGTCGAAACCGGCCTCGCGGCCCGCACCGGTTCCGACGCCCGCCGACCGGGTCGGGTCATGAGCCCGTTCCCGCCGTCGCGCCCACTCGAGGTGCTCCGGCGGCCGACCGAACAAGCGCATCTCGCGATCGGGCTCCGCGCGTTCTCGCGCGACGATCCCGACCGCTTCGCGCTCACCGTGTTGAACCAGGTGCTCGGTGGCGGCATGTCGTCGAGGCTCTTCCAGGAGGTGCGCGAGAAACGCGGGCTCGCGTATTCGGTCTACGCGTACCGCGCCGCGTACGAGGAGATCGGCGCCATGGCGGTGTACGCCGGTACCACCCCGGCGCGCGTCACCGAGACCTTGGGCGTGCTCAACGCCGAGCTCGACCGGATCGTCGCCGACGGCGGCGTGAGCGACCGCGAGCTCGACGCGGCCAAAGGTCACCTCACCGGATCGATGGCGCTCGGGCTCGAGAGCTCGTCGAGCCGCATGCACCGCCTCGGCCGGAGCGAGCTCACCCTCGGAGAGATCCCGACGCTCGATGAGCTCGTCGAGGCGGTCGACGCGGTCACCCCCGCCGATGTGGCCGGGGTCGTCGACCGCGTCTTCCGCGGCACCGACCGCACCCTCACCGTCGTCGGCCCCTTCGACGCCGGCGATTTCACCTGACCCCTCTTACCTGACCCCTTTCACCTGGCCCAGCAGGTGTGCACGGTGAGTCCCGGATTCCGGTACCCAGCGTGCAGACCTCGGGTGAAACGCGGGTCGCGGCCGGGGGCGGTCGGTAGGCTCCGCGGGTGATCAGGGTCGGGGTGTTCGGGGCCGGTGGGCGCATGGGCTCGACGGTGTGCCGAGCGGTGCTCGACGATCCCGACATGGAGCTCGTTGCCGCGGTCGACCCGGAGCGAGCGGGGATCGACCTCGACCAGCTCGGCGTCCGCGGGACCGACCTCCAGGTGTCGGCCAAGCCCGATGCGATGAAGAAGGCCGACGTCGACGTGGCGGTCGACTTCACGGTGGTCGAGGCCGCTCGCGAGAACCTCCGATACTGCGCCGAGCACCGCATCCACGCGGTCGTGGGCACCACGGGGTTCACCGCCCACGACCTCGAGGGATTCCGCGAGGAGTTCGCGCCGGGACGGGTCAACGCGGTGATCGCGCCGAACTTCGCGATCGGCGCGGTGCTGATGATGCGCTTCGCCGAGCTCGCGGCGCCGCACTTCGACACCGCCGAGGTCATCGAGTTCCACCACGACGCCAAGGCCGACGCGCCGTCGGGTACGGCGATGCTCACGGCCGAGCGCATGGCTGCGGCATCGGGGGAGTGGGCGAAGGACCCGACGACCAACGAGGTGCTCCCGGGCGCGCGCGGGGGCGTCGGACCTTCCGACGTGCGGGTGCACGCAGTGCGGATGCGCGGGGTCGTCGCGAACCAGGAGGTCATCCTGGGCACCACGGGTCAGACCCTCACGATCCGCCATGACACCACCGACCGCACGTCGTTCATGCCCGGCGTCCTGCTCGCGATCCGGGCCGTCGGCGACCGGCCGGGTCTGACCGTCGGCCTCGACGCCCTCCTCGACCTGTAGCAAGGGGAAGGGGAGGCGTGCCCGCCGGGGATCCCGCGCTACGCGAGCGGCTGCTCGAGGCCGCCTACTCGTGCGTCGCCCGCTTCGGACTCGGCAAGACCACGGTCGAAGACGTCGTCAAGCAGTCGGGCGTGTCGCGGGCGACCGTCTACCGCGTGTTCCCCGGCGGCAAGGACGAGTTGCTCCGCGAGGTCGTCGGGTGGGAGATGGGCCGGTTCTTCGGCGCGCTCGCCGAGGCCGTCGCCGGCGCTGCCGACTTCGCGAGCCTCGTCGAGGAGGGCCTCGCCTTCGCCCACCGGGCGGTGGGGGAGCACGTCGTGCTCCAGAAGATCCTCGTCACGGAGCCCGAGAAGCTCCTGCCGCTCATGACAACCGAACAGCACCGGCCGCTGCGCTTCATCACCGCCTACCTGGTCCCGTTCCTCGAGCGCGAGCAGCGCGAGGGTCGCCTCCGGGCGGGGCTCGACCAGGCTGCGGCGGCCGACTTCGTCGCTCGGATGCTCCTCTCGCTCATCGGTTCACCGGGCCGCTGGAACCTCGACGATCCCGCCGCCGTTCGCCGCCTCGTCCGCGAAGACCTCCTGGTCGGGGTCCTCACCCCTGAGGCCCTCGCCGGCTGACCCGCGCCGGCTGACCGGGCGGAGTTGGTGTGACGCGGGACACATTGATCATGAGACGGTCATCGCCTTATTGTCTCAGGTGATGTCGGCATCTCCGCAGGACCGGATCCTCGACGCGACGCTCGTCTGTCTCGCCCGCTACGGCGTGGCCAAGACGACACTCGACGACGTCGCCCGGGAGGCCGACTGCGCCCGGGCCACCGTCTATCGCTACTTCGCCGGCAAGCGGCAGCTGGTTCTCGCCGCGGTCGAGCGCGAAGGGCAGCGCCTCGTGGCCGCCGTCGACGGCGCGGCCGTGGGAGCCGCCACGCTCGAGGACGGGCTCGTCGCCATGGCCACCACCGCGGCGCGCCTGCTCACCGACAACGCAGCACTGCAGTTCGTGCTCGCCCACGAACCCGAATCGGTGCTCCCTGCACTCACGTTCGAGGGCGGCGACCAGTTCCTCGCCGACGCGGCCGCCGCGTTGACGCCCACGTTCGAGCGATTCGTGCCCGCCGACCGTGCCGGGCGCGTCGCCGAGTGGTGCACCCGCGTCTTCCTCGCCTACCTGGGTCCCGACGAAGGGCCCGTCTCCATGACCGATCCGCAGCAGGTGCAAGAGCTCGTCCACGACTTCGTGGCGCCGGCCCTCGCTCCGCTTCCTTCATCCGCGCACCTCAGCAGGGGGTAGTTCCACATGGCAACGAACCAAGAGATGATCGGGCGCGACGAGCTCGACGACCTCGAGGCGATCCTGTCGATCACGAACAGCGACGTCGACGAGATCCAGCACGTCATCCGCGCGAACTCCGACACCCTGTTCACGTGGGACTACGAGCAGTCGCGTGAGCCGCTCATCAAGCTCTACGAGAAGGCGAAGACGTCGCAGTGGAACGCCACCACCGACCTCGACTGGTCGCTGCCCGTCGACCAGGCCGCGCAGGTGCTCGCCAACGCACAGGCGAACGTGAACGGTCCGTTCTCGGGTGGACTCGACCTCAAGGGCACGCCGTTCGAGTCGTGGACCGACGACCAGTGGATCCAGCTCGGCATCGAGGGCCAGAACTGGACGCTGTCGCAGTTCCTGCACGGTGAGCAGGGTGCGCTGATCTGCACCGCGCAGATCGTCGAGACCGTCCCGTGGATCGACGCGAAGTACTACGCGGCGACCCAGGTGATGGACGAGGCCCGTCACGTCGAGGTGTTCGCCCGCTACCTCGACGAGAAGATGTCGGGGCACTACCCGATCAACGCCCACCTGAAGATGCTGCTCGACGACATCATCATGGACACCCGCTGGGACATGACGTACCTCGGGATGCAGATCATGGTGGAGGGCCTCGCCCTCGCCGCGTTCGGCTTCATCCACCAGCTCACCACCGAGCCCCTGCTGAAGAAGCTGCTGCGCTACGTGATGAGCGACGAGGCCCGCCACGTCGCGTTCGGGGTGCTCTCGCTCAAGGAGTTCTACACCGAGCTCGACTCGCGCGAGATCCGTGAGCGCCAGGAGTTCGCGTTCGAGGCCGCGGTCCGCATGCGTGACCGGTTCCTGCAGCAAGAGGTGTGGGAGAAGATGGGCGTCGACGTGAAGGAGGCGATGAGCCTCGTGATCCAGGACGAGGGTCGCGTCATGTTCCAGTCGCTCCTGTTCTCGAAGATCGTGCCGAACTGCAAGAAGCTCGGCCTCCTCGACGCCGGCGACGGCTGGCTGCGCACGAAGTTCACCGAGCTGGGCGTCATCCAGTTCGAGGACTGGGTCGACACGAGCGACGAGTACGCCTCCCTCGACGAGGTCGCGAAAGACCGCGAGTCGGCCTGACCCCGGCCCGCCTCACGGTGGACGGAGGCTGCCCCGAGTAACCTCCGAGTGATGGCGGCTGGAAAACGCAAGAAGGGTGCCCGGGGCGACGCGGTCAGGATCGTGTTCCTCGGGGGCCTCGGTGAGATCGGCCGCAACTGCATGTGCATCGAGGTCGAGGGCCGGATCCTCGTCGACGACTG
>JBBRHS010000165.1:0-6320 GCA_038222385.1 Acidimicrobiia bacterium | reverse complement strand
GGTCTTCACCCACGACGGCGGCGCCGCCCGCCGCTTCCAGCGGGAGGTCGAGGTCGGGATGGTCGGGGTCAACGTGCCGGTGCCCGTCCCCGTCGCCTACTACTCCTTCGGCGGCTGGAACGCATCATTGTTCGGCGACAGCCACATCTACGGCCCCGAGGGAATCCACTTCTACACCCGCGGCAAGGTCGTCACGAGCCGCTGGCCCGACCCTGCGACGAGCAAGGTCGATCTCGGGTTCCCGCAGACGCGGTAGACCACATCCTCCACGGAGTACCCACGCTCCTCCCGGGGCCGGCCAGGCCGGCCCCGGGAGGAGGTGAGCCGCTGTTCAGGAGCTTGCCCTCGAGGCCGGATGCCCCCGGGGTCGACGGGCGTCGTCCTCGCTCCGGGGACAGGCTGCCGGAACAGGCTGCCGGAACAGGCTGCGCCTGTTCCCTCCGGGTGTTTCAGGGGTTTCATGTGCTTCCGGGGTGGGGCATTTGGGGACGGCGCTCTAGCCGGGCGGCTGCAGGGCGGGCAGGCTCCAGATCGCCGGATCCTCGCGTCCGAGTCGCCAGAAGCCGACGCGCAGGCCGCGGGCGCGGGCCATGTCGAGCCGGATCCCCATCGATCGGGCGTCGGCGTACCAGACGGAGTGCGGCACACCACCGGCATCCGTGTAGGAGAAGGTGGCGCTGCCGGCCGCGTCGTTGAACGTCGGTGTCGCGCCGACCGAGCTCGCGAGGGCCATCACGTCCTCGTACTCGAGCGGCTTCCCGGGGTTCGCCGTGCCCCCGGCGGCTGCCCAGTCGGTGCCGTACATCGCGAGCCCGAGGACGAACTTGTCGCGTAACGGCTGGTTCGCGACGTAGTCGGCGACCTTCGTGAACCAGGGCAGGTTGTCGATCGAGCCGGGGCCGGACGTCGACCAGTGGATGCCCCATGCCATCACGAAGATGACGTCGGCCGATTGTGCGAGCGCGGGGTAGTCGAAGAACGTCGAGCGCGGGTGGTTCGGCACGTCCTTGAACTTGGCGGAGACGTCGAGCGACAACACCTTGCCCGCGGCGTGGAGGCGGTCGGCGAGGTCGTGCACGAAGGCCGTGTACGCGCCCCGGTCTGCTGCGGCGCCGGCCTCGAAGTCGAGGTTGGCGCCGTCGTATCCCTTGTCGATCGTTGTTTGCACGATCCTGTCGAGGGTTGCCTGCCGGGTTGGCGGATCGCGCAGGATCTTCGTCAGCGTCGCGGTGCGCTGGCAGTTCCAGCGAGGCTCGATCTTGAGGCCGCGCAGCTTCGCCCACCCGGTGATGAGCGGGTCGTCGTTGCCGTTGAACCCACCTCCGCTGTCGCAGTCGAAGTAGGTCGGGATCACCGTTCCGATCTGCGGGTAGCGCTGCTGCAGCGCCTCGAAGCTCCTGTCGGTCGAGGCGAGCAGGAAGGCGTACACCTGTCCGGTCGTGCTCTTCGGTGGGAGCGTCGCGATCGACACGGGCGGCGTCTCGGCGCTCCGGTATCCGAGTGAGTCGACGGCGATCAACGAGAACGCGTAGCTCTTCGCGGGAAAGAGACCGGCGATGCGCAGGACTGTGGTGGGTGTGTTGCGCACGATCTTCCCATCGCGCATCAGCAGATAGGAGACCCGCGCGCCGCTCGAGGTCGTGCTCGGCGTCCAGCTGAGGTCGATCTCGCGATCCGACGTAGCCGCTCCCGTCAGGCCGGCGGGAACAGACGGCGCCGAGTGCCCTCGGACGATCGTCGCCGCCCTCGAGGGACGGCTGAGCTTGCCGCGGTTGTCGACCGCGCGAACCCGGATCGTCGCCGTCCGCAACGCGGGCACATCCGTGATGATCGACCGGCCGCGCACCTGACCGATAGGGGTGCCGTCCTTGAACACGCGGTAGCCGATGAGGCGGCCGTCGCCGCGCCTCGACGCAGCCCACGTGACGAGCACGCCACTGTCTCCTTCGCTGAGGACGACCCGGGTCGGCGCGGTCGGTGCCCGCCACCGTAGACGCTTCACGATCACGGTGCGACAGGGCATCGTCCCGCCGCTTCGGAGCGCAACCCTGACCCCGAACGTCGTCTTCTTGCCGGGGGTGAAGCGGATGCGAAGCGTCGTCTGCCGCACCTGGCCGACGACGACGCCGTTTCGGAAGACCCGGTAGCCCGCAAAGCTTGCGGGCATCGCGCGCGGGGCACGCCAGCGAAGCGTGCCCGCCGTGGTGCCGATCTTGCGCGTGAACGAGAGCCCCAGAGGCTTGGCGCAGGTTGCGGCGGTCATGGCCCGAACGTCCCCTCCCCCGAGGGCGGCCGTCGCAGCGGCTGCGACAACGAGGAGGAGAGCGAAGGGGGCGGAAGCGTGGTGTCTCATTCTGTCCTCCGTAGTTGCGAAACGGTGACGGTGCGGTAGCCGCGCTGCTCGAGCCCGCTGAGGATCGGCCGCAGTGCCTGCACGGTCGCCCAGCGGTTGTCGCCTCCGTCGTGCAGCACGACGATGGAGCCGGGGCTGACCCCGGAGAGCACGCGGCGGGCGATCGCCGCCGGGTTCACTGTCCTGTAGTCGTCCGGGTCGACGTTCCAGACCGTCGTGCTCATGCCGAGCTGTGCGGCCACCGGGGCGTGGTATGGCGCCCCGGCGCGACTCGAGGCGCGCGACACGCATGGTCGGATGCGGGCCGCGCGGACGACGGCCTCACGGGTCTCCTGCAGCTGCCCGGCGAGGGGCACGCCCGGTGTTTCGGGCCCGGCTGCGGCGCCGATCTCGTTGCCGTCGAGCACCATGCGCCACAGCTGGCGTGGAGCGGCGGTCGCGGTCTCGGAGTCGACGAAGAAGGTCGCGTGGGCGCTGCGTTCCCGGAGCACATCCAGAATCTGGGGTGTGTAGACCGAGGGGCCGCCGTCGAAGGTGAGAGCAACCACCTTGCCGCCGCTTGCCGAGCCCGAGTAGATCGGTACGGAGGCCGGCGGCCCGCAGACCGTGCTTGCTGCCGCGGCGGCGAGGAGCCTGGGCCGGTAGGGTACGTCGAGGCCGCGGAACCGGTAGGCCGTCCGCGTCTGCGCTGCTGCCTTGCGCAGGCGCTCGAGGAGCTCCGGTGCGGTCCAGTTCCCCACCTGGAGGCGGTGGATGTGCATGGGGTCGTCCTGTGGGAGGGCATAGCGCCAACCTGCCTGCCCGTCCTGGTCGAACGCCACGCCGACGTGCTTTCGCAGCGTGCGCTGGAGTGCGTCGACGACGCCCCTCTGGCGCGCGTGCTGGCCCCAGTCTCCGTAGGGGTACGCGAATGCCCGAGCCTCCGAGCCGTTTCCGCGGAGCTTGTCCTGCATGCGTCCGAGGTCCTCGCCGATGCGAGCCTCGTAGCCCGCGAGACTCTCGTTGCGTTCGAGTTGCACGAGAGCGGAGACCGGAGGTCGTCCCTTGACGTCGTCGAAGCTCCTGTGTAGGTCGTAGGTGTGGTTTGCGAGCTCCCATCGTCCGCTGCGGGCGAACTTCCGCATGTCCTTCCACGACTCGTAGTAGAAGAGGCTGCCGGCCGATGCCTCGCCGATCACGAACATCGTGGCCTTCATCTGCGTGTCGCGAAGAATCGTGTCGGCCTGGATCATCGCGTCCGAGCGGCCGTCGTCGAACGTGATCAGGATGGGCTTGCGCGGCAGCAGCTGCGGCGAGCCCGACTCGAGGTAGGTCGCGAGCGTCGTCGTGTCGATGGGCGTGAACCCGGAAAGCCTGAGCGCCCACATCTGCTGCGCGAAGCGGCTGCGGGAGACGATGTAGCGACTGTCGGCGTCCTCGCTCGAGGTGCGTCCGAGCCCGTGGTAGACGAGGACGGGAACCCCGACGACGCGGGAGCGCCCTGTCGACGCCGCAACCCGGATCGTGGCTGCGTCAGCGGTCGGGGTGGAAGGAGCGATCAGCGCGTACCTGCCCCGGAGGTACATGAGGAAGCCGTCGTCGGTCTGCGTCATGTAGGCCCAGATCGGGAGCATCGTGAGGGGCACCATGGCGATCCCGATCGCCGACTCGAGGATCCAACGCGGACGGTCGGAGGCGCGACGCCAGATGCCTCTCATGCGGCTGACTCCTCGTGCACGAGCAGCTTCGGCTCCGTGCGCATCGCCATTGCCGGCTCGACGACCTCGATCCCGTCGGTCTCCTCGCTATGCGTCGACGCGCGGGTGCCCCAGTCGGTGTTGCGGATCGTCACGAGCGCGTAGTAGGTCTGCCAGACGAGGAAGAACATGTAGATGGCGACGAACGTGATCCCGTTCCACCACAGCGGGCTGCGACGCGTGATCGCGTAGTACAGCGAGTAGAGCACCGCCATCACGTAGGCGCCGACGAGGTAGAAGAGAGGGCTTCCGACACCGACGGCGCGAAACCAGACGGAGTGCAGGACGACGATCGGCGCCACCCATGGGAAGAGGCAGCCGAGGTAGGTGAGGGCGGCGGCCAGGGGGTTCTTGCGCCAGATGAACTTCGAGACGTGCAGCGACTCGCGCAGCCACGACTTCTTCCAGCGCAGCTGCTGCACGGCGAACACCCGGGCCCGCTCGGGACAGAGCGTGTGAGAGCGGGCACGTGACTGATAGGTGATCCGCCACGTCCGGAGCACGTAGTTGGTGAGAGCGCGGTCGTCGCCGAAGGTGGCGGGGCGCCCGAGGAAGCGCTGGGTCTCGAACCTGTCGAGCACCTCGAGGAGCGCGGTGCGCCGGTAGGCGGAGAAACAGCCAGAGGCGCAGGTGACGGCGCCGAAGATCGACTCGCTGCCCTTGATCACCCGGAAGGCGACGTAGTAGCGCACCTGCTGCATCCGGGTGAGGAGGTTCGCGGTCTTGTTGAGCACCTCGGCGTGACCGACGACGGCACCGACCCTTGGGTTCTCGAAGTCGGCGACGAGGAACGCGAGCCCGTTCGGTTCCACGACCGAGTCGGAGTCGATGAAGATGCAGACCTCGCCGCTCGAGCGGCGAATCCCCTCCGCCATGCCGGCGCGTTTGCCGCGGTTCTGGTGGAAGCGGATGCAGAGGATGTTCGGGTGGCGCTCGCGCGCGGTGAGCATTCGCTCCCAGGTGCGGTCGGTGGAGCCGTCGTCGATGACGACGACCTCCAGGCACTCCGGGGGATAGTCGCTCATCAGACACGCGTCGATCGTCGCCTCGATGCACCCCTCCTCGTTGAAGGCGGGGATCACGATCGAGCAGACGGGCCGGTAGCCGACGTCGGGGCTCGAACGGTAGAACGGCGCCAGTGCGAACCGCATCAGGACGTAGAAGCTGATCAGCAGCGAGTAGGCGTAGAAGAGCGGGTCCTTGAGCAGGACGACGAGGCCGTTGTCCTTCGCGAGCCAGATCCAGTAAAGGAGCGCCGCCGCGTAGACGATGCAGACGAGCTGCAGCACCCGCGAGACTGCACGCACGAGTAGCGCGTCGCGATATCTCGGTGGCAGCGCGGCCGTGGACTCCTCGAGCGGCCGGAACGGAGCGAGCTTGGGTCGCATGTCTGGCTCGCTCGGGGCCGCTTCCCTCAGGGGTGCGGAAGGAGGCCGCAGGACCCCTTCGGCAACGGGTGCCGGCTGGGCGGGTGGCGGCTGTTCTCTCCTTGGATTCGGCTCGCGTGCCGCAGTGCCCGCGTCGTTCAACCCTCGGAGAAGAGCATCGACGGCTCTCTTCTCACGATGCCGCTATCGGCAGCGCTCCTGCGTCGGCATCCCCCTCGGTCGAGTGACTTTCCGATGGGTCATCTCCTGTATCCGGTCGCGGGCGCCCCGCGAGGCGAATCACTCGAACGAGGGCTCGGGCGTTCCGTTCCGACGGCCGACACACTGGCTCTGCGGCACGACCACGAGCGATCGCTCGCGACGAGATCGAGAAGGAGGACAGATGGCAGTGCACGCAGACTCGACCGCGAGCCCGAGGGCCGACCGCCGGTCACCACTCCTGACCTACTGCACGGCGCCGGACTGCACGACGCTGACGCTCGGCGGCACGTGCGTTGCGCACGACCCGGTCGACCCGCCAGCCTACGCTCGCGGCGTCCCGTTCGTGAGGATGGAGCGCTTCGTGATGACGACGCAGCAGGAACTACGAAGCAGGGTGCACTAGAGGCGGGCGCCGCACCCCCGTCTCCAGGGGGTGCGATCATCGTCGGGTGGAGACCGTCCTCGTGGGAGGCTTCGATCCCGACGCGCTGGCACTCGCACGCTTCCGGGCCGCCGCGGGCCACGCTGTTCGCGGCGCGGGCGCCGGCGCCGCGCCCGCGGAGGCGACGGCGCTCGGCCGGCTCGGCGTCGTCGTCGAGTCGGGCGCGAGGCTGGACGACGATCCCGGCCCCGCGGGTGTCG
>JBBRHS010000164.1:0-6333 GCA_038222385.1 Acidimicrobiia bacterium | reverse complement strand
GGCGATCGCGGCGTGGCAGCAGCACCACGTCGAGCAGTTCGGTGGTGAGATCCTCGGTGTCCCGCTCGAGACCTGGCCGGAGTCGTACCCGAACGTCGCCCAGGCCAAGTTCCTCGTCGGCTCGGGTGTCCCGGGTCCGGTGATCACCACACTCACGCGCATCGGGATCGTCGAGGGTTTCGGCGCCATGATCCGCTACGCGAACGTCGACGACCGGCAGCGGTTCTTCGACGAGAGCATCGACGGCACTGCGCTCGCGCATCTCGACCGCGGCCTCTTCGAGGCGCACGCCCGCGACGAAGCCGGCTGGGAGCAGGAGTCGGGCCACAACGACATGTGGTTCGCCGCGCGCGACGTTGCGTTCGGCGCGCCGCCGACCGACGACGAGACCCAACTCATGCGCGAGCGCATGGGCATCCCGACGAGCTCCGGCGCGGTCGATCCCGCGGCGATGCGCGAGCGCATGCTCGCGGCGCGGGTCTTCGACGACGTCGACCTCGGCCTCGAGATGCTGATCCACCGGATGATCAACATCCTCCTGATCGAGATCTCGGCGTTCCACATCTTCGCGTGGGCCGAAGCCGTGCTCTCCGACACCGACCTGTTCGCGGGCGACGGGGAGGCTGCCCGCATCGTGTCGTACATCCGAGCCGACGAGGCACCGCACGTCGAGTACCTGAAGACCGTGCTCACCGAGATGCGCGACCGAACGTTCATCGGCGAATCGGGTGCGCGCCATCCCGGCGCACTGATCGTCGAGACGCTCTGGCAGTCCGCACTCGAGGCGTCGCTCGGCGCGAACCGGGCACAGAACCTCCGAGCCAGCGCCCGCGAAGTCGAGTTCGCGCTCTCCGGGAACCCGCGTCGCGACGCGCTGCTCGAGGAGTTCCACTCCCTGGGCAGCGTCCGGCCCGACACCACGGTGGAAGAGGGCCAGCCCGCATGAAGTTCGGCGTGTTCTACGAGCACCAGCTCCCGCGGCCCTGGAACGAGGATTCCGAGTTCGTCCTGTTGCAGAACGCGCTCGAGCAGATCGAGCTCGCCGACGCGCTCGGCATCGAGTACGTCTGGGAGGTGGAACACCACTTCCTCGAGGAGTACAGCCACTCCAGCGCGCCGGAGGTGTTCCTCGCCGCGGCGTCGCAACGCACGAAGAACATCCGCCTCGGTCACGGCATCGTCCAGACACCGCCGCCCTTCAACCACCCGGCCCGGGTCGCTGAACGGGTGTCGATGCTCGACCTCGTGTCGAACGGCCGGGCCGACTTCGGCACCGGCGAGTCGAGTTCGGAGGCCGAGCTCGGCGGGTTCAACATCGACCCGATCGCCAAGCGCGAGATGTGGGAAGAGGGTCTGCGCGTCGCGATCCGCTGCATGACCGAGACCCCGTTCACGGGTCACGCCGGGAAGTTCGTGACGATGCCACCGCGCAACGTCGTGCCGAAGCCCCGCCAGAAGCCGCATCCACCCGTGTGGGTGGCCTGCAGTCGGCGCGACACGATCCACCTCGCAGCGCAGAAGGGGATCGGTGCGCTCGCGTTCGCGTTCGTCGATCCCGAGGAAGCCAAGACGTGGGTCGACGACTACTACGGAACGCTCGCGTCGGAGGGTGTGCCGATCGCCGACGCGGTCAACGCGAACGTGGCGTGCGTCACCACCTTCATGTGCCATGAAGACGAAGACACCGCGTTGGAGCGTGGCCTCGAGGGGGCGAACTTCTTCGGGTACTCGCTCGCGCACTACTACGTGTTCGGGCGGCACGAGCCGGGTCGGACCGACGTGTGGGCCGAGTACCAGGCCCGTCGCGCGGAGCACGGCTACGACCCGGTCGCGGTGCAGGCGGCCGGCGCCAACCAGGACCGCCTCGGCGCGAAGGCCGTCGACCAGGGAATCGGAGGGCTGCGGGGCGCCGTCGGCACGCCCGACCAGATCCGTGAGTACCTCCTCCGCTACGAGGAGTGCGGGGTCGACCAGGTGATCATGTGCTCCCAGGCGGGAAACAACCGCCATGAGCACATCATGGAGAGCCTGGAGCTGTTCGGGCGGGAGGTCATGCCGGAGTTCCGCGACCGCGACGAGAAGGCCCAGCGCGACAAGGCGCAGCGGCTCGAACCGGTCATCGAGCAGGTGATGGCGCGCAAGCCGGCATCCGATCACCCGCCGCTTCCCTCCGAGCAGTACGAGATGCCGGCCATCCCGCGCGCGATCGCCGATCGCATGGATTCCGACGACTTCCACGCCTGGCTCGAGGACTTCGCCGAGAAGTCGGCCTCCGGCACCGGCGACGAGCTCAACAAGTTGATCGGGTGAGAGTGAGACTCTCGTCGTCCTCGCAGCCAGGTCTCTCGTAGCCTGGGGGGATGTTCGATCGACTGGATGATCTCCGAGCCGAGCTCGAGAAGCTCGAGGCGCACCTGTCGGAGATCTACGCGGGTGGTGACCAGGACGCAGCGCGCGAAGCGGGCCGACGCCACGCCGAGCTGAAGCCGATCGTCGAGACCTACGACCAGCACCGCGAGACGGAGTCGGATCTCGTCGACGCCCGGGAGATGCTCTCGAACGAGACCGACGCCCAGATGCGCGAGTACCTCGAGGCCGAGATCGCCACGAAGGAGCAGCTGCGCGCCGATCTCGCGACCCACCTGACCGACCTCCTCGTGCCGAAGGACCCCAACGACGGCCGGAACGTGATCGTCGAGATCCGGGGTGCGGAGGGTGGCGAGGAGGGAAACCTCTGGGCCGGCGACCTCTTCCGGATGTACGAGCGCTTCGCGGAACGGCACCGCTGGAAGGTCGAGCTGCTCGAGGCCCAGGCATCGGAGATGGGCGGCTTCCGCGACGTGTCGTTCTCGGTGAAGGCCCCCGAAGCCTGGTCGCGTCTGAAGTACGAGGGTGGGGTACACCGGGTGCAACGGGTGCCCGTGACCGAGAGCCAGGGGCGGATCCACACCAGCGCGGCCACGGTCGTGGTGCTCCCGGAGGCCGAGGAGGTCGACGTGCAGATCGACCCCAACGACCTCGTGATCGACTATTACCGGTCGAGCGGTCCCGGCGGGCAGTCGGTGAACACGACCGACTCGGCGGTCCGGATCACGCACCAACCGACCGGCCTCGTCGTGACCTGTCAGGACGAGAAACGCCAGTTGCAGAACAAGGACAAGGCCATGCGCATCCTGCGGGCCCGCTTGTTGCGAGCCGAACAGGAGCGGCAGCAGGCGGAGTTGTCGACGTCGCGCCTCAGCCAGGTGAAGGGTGGGGGTCGTTCGGAGAAGATCCGGACCTACAACTACAAGGAGAGCCGCGTCACCGACCACCGGATCAAGTTCACGGTGCACGCGCTCCCCGCGGTGCTCGACGGCGACCTCGACCAGATCGTCGACGCGCTTGCCGCCGCCGACCGCACGGAGCAGCCCGGAACGTGATCGTGAGCGGAGCCGATCTGCCGACATGGCGGACGCTCGTCGACCGCTCGACGGCGCAGCTGGTCGTCGCGGGAATCGAACGGGCCGACGTCGAGGCCCGATGGATCGTGGAACAGGCGACCGGCCTCGACGCGGCGGAGTTGCTCGCCGGTGCCGACGAACCCGCGACGCGCCGCGGGGTGGTGCGCGTCGGCGAGTTGGTCGAGCGTCGGGCCGGAGGCGAGCCGCTGCAGTACGTCCTCGGATCGTGGCCGTTCCGCGAGTTCGACCTTCTCGTCGACCGACGCGTCCTGATCCCGCGACCGGAGACCGAGGTGGTCGCGGAGGTCGCCATCGAAGCGGTGGTCGAGCTCGGAGCGCGACGGGGCTCACCCGAACCGTGGGGAGCCGGTGCCACCGAGTACGCGGTGGCCGACCTCGGCACCGGTTCGGGTGCGCTCGCCCTGGCCCTCGCCGGTGCACTCCCCGATGCGGAGGTCTGGGCCACCGACGTCAGTCGGGACGCTCTTGCGGTCGCGCGGGCCAACCTCGCGGGTGCTGGGCTCCCGGCCACGCGGATCCGTCTCGCGGAAGGGTCGTGGTTCGAGGCGCTGCCGAGGGAGCTCCGGGGGGCGCTGCGGCTGGTGGTGTCGAACCCGCCGTACATCGCGGAGCACGAGGTCGTGACGCTGTCCGAGACCGTGGTGGGGTGGGAGCCCCGGCCTGCGCTCGTCAGTGGGCCGAGGGGCCTCGAGGCGGTCGAGGAGATCGTGCGGGCCGCTCCGGATTGGTTGGAACCGGCTGGGGTGTTGGTCTGCGAGTTGGCGCCCCACCAGAGCGGCGAGGCCTGCGAGATCGCCCGCGCCGCCGGGTTCGGTTCGGTCGACGTGCGCCGCGATCTGGCGGGCCGGGACCGCATGATCGTGGCCCGTCGCACTGGCTAGGTTGTCGCGATGTGGAGCGAACGGCGATGCATCGACGATGCCCGACGCCTTCGCACCTCGAGCTGAGCGGAGCAATCCAAGATGGCTGAGGAGTTGGACGTCGACGCGATGCTGCAGCGCTTCCGTGACCGGGCCGCGGCGGTGCGCGATCGTCCGCTGCCACCCGTGGCCGGCCCGGAACGGGCCAAGTTCGTCGACCAGGCCCAACTCGATTTTCAGGACTACGCGATCGTCGGCGACGCGACGTGGGAGTTCGTCGACGGCGTGTTGACGCTGCAGGTCGACCTGAACCCGACCGACTCCTGACCGACCCGTCCCGGTCGGCCTCAGTGGTGCGAGCCGCGCCCGTCGAGCCGTTCGTTCGTGTCGAGGCGCTGCAGGAACGCGCGGTCGACCGCCATCCAGAGCGTCTTCGAGAACGGGTACCAGACCACCGGTCCGATCACGACGATCGGCACCACGATCACGAGGATCGGCACGACCGGGATCTCGGGGATCGTCGCGGCGAGCAGCGAGATGAACACGATCGCGAACAGTCCGCCGACGCACGTGATGTTGATCGCGAGCGCCCCGGCGAAGTAGCCGGCTTCGCGCTCGAAGTGCAGCCCACACCGAGGACAGTCGTCGACGAGGTGGAAATACCGCCGGAAGAGGTGACCGGATCCGCACCGTGGGCAACGCAGCGTCAGGCCCCACAAGAGGATGCGTAGCCTCGATGGCGCGCGTTCCTCGGTCCGGTCCTGCGCCATCACGTCACGGTAGCCGTCGAGGGTGCCGCGCTAGGCGTCGAGGAGATTCGTGTCGCCGTCGGTCGAGATGCCGACCGCTCGACCCTCCCAGGCTTCCTCGGTCATCGACACCATGGTCTCGGGATCGCGGGTGTTGGCGAGCACACGCCGTCCGTCGGGGGCGAGCGCGGAGACGATCGCGTGGATCGGGGTGCCGTCGCGCTCGAAGTTGACCGAGGTCGCTTCGAGGATCGCGTCGCCTCCGTAGCTGCCCGCGATCTTGCGTGACGGAGTCGCGTCGACGTTCGCCTGGAGGCCGCCGGGGTCGACCCGGGCGAATCCCTCCGACGGTCGCGACGAGTACAGGCCGACCGAGTGCTTGGTGACGTACCAACCGAGTGCCGTCACGAGACCGATCGAGCCGGGGTCGTTCCGGCACGCCTCGACCATGGCCGCGATCGAATGGGTCACGTAGTTGTTCCCCGGCCCGCCGGCGTAGGCGAGTCCTCCGGTCACCGTGAGCGGCCTGGAGTCGCCGGCGTCGGGGCCCGCGAGGCCGAGAGCACGCATCGCGATCTGTACGGCCGACGGGAAGCACGAGTAGAGGTCGAAGCGGGCGACATCGTCGATCCCGATCCCGGCCGCCCCGAGTACGGCGTTCCCGGCCGCTGCGATCGCAGGCGACTCGGCGAGTGACCAGCGCTCGCTGAAGAAGTAGTGGTCGTGGGCATCGGCCCCCGCGAGCGGGAACACCATGCGGTCGTCGGCGATACCGGCGTCTCGCGCCGCTTCGTACGAGCAGAGCAGGAGCGCGGCGGCCTGATCGACGTCGATGTTGGCGCACATCCGCTTCGGGTACGGGAAGGCCACCATGCGGTTGTCGGGCGACACCGTGCGGATGTCTTCCGCCCGGTACGGGGTGCGCGACCAGGCGTGCGGGTTCGTCGCCGCGACTGCGGCGAAGTGTTCGTAGAGTCGGGAGATCGCGATCTGGTGTTCGTCGACCGAGCGGCCGGCGGCGTGCCGGAGCGCGGTCTCGAACAGCGGGTACACCTGGGTGGGAGCGAGCGCGAGGTGCGCCATCTCGTACTGGCTCGAGCCGGGTCGGGGATCACCCACCACGTCGGGGCAGGGCGGATCGTCGGCCACCGTCCAGGCGAGGGTGGTCCGTGGCTCGCGCCTGGCCCGCCACCTCGTGTACACGCATTCGGCGCCGCCGATGAGCACGACGTTCGCGTCGCCCGCCGCGATCGCCGGGGC
>JBBRHS010000163.1:0-6356 GCA_038222385.1 Acidimicrobiia bacterium | reverse complement strand
CGGAACGAGTACTCACCACCGTCGAGCTCGACGAAGTCGCGCTCGGTGAGCAGGTCGAGTGCGGCGTGGGCGCTCGCCGGGTCGCTCGCCAGCGCGACCACGAGCTCGACGGTGCCCGCGGCCCCGACAACAGCGCAATCTTCGAGCGTCGATCGCACGGACGGTTCGAGGGCATCGAGCCGGGCGGTGACGAGACCCCGCAGGGTCATCGGGAGGTCGGCGCCGCCGCTGCGGTCGCCGGTCTCGGTGATCACCGCGGCGAGCTCCTCGATGAAGAACGGGTTCCCGCCGCTGCGGTCGACGAGCAGCGCCACGAGCTCGGGTGGGGCATCGCCGAGCAGCGCGGCCGCCATCGACGCGCCGGCCTCGGGGTCGAGGGGTTCCAGGTGGATCGCGGCGGCGTTGTGACGACCCGGACGAGGTGCCCACCGTTCGGCCAGCTCGGGGCGGGCGGTGGCGGCGAGGACGAACGGGCGGTCGTGGAGCCCGGTGAGGAGTCGGTCGACCAGGTCGAGCACGGCGTCGTCGGCCCAGTGGAGGTCGGAGAGCGTCATCACGAGGAGCGACCGCTCACTCAGCGCACCGAAGAACTCGATGAGGCCCCGGATGGCGTCTTCACGGGCCCTGGAGGGGTCGACACCCGGGGCGGGTCCGCTCATGCCCATGAGGGAGAGGAGCCCATCGGTGACGCGTCCGACTTCGGGGTCGTCGATGTCGGCACCGGAAGCCTTCGTGACCGCCTCGACGGTCTTGGCGCGGGCAAGGTCGAGATCGTCGGAGTTGTCGATGTTCGCGGCGCTGCGCAGCGCGGTCGCGATCGGGAACCACGGGTTCGTCTCGCCGTATGGCGCGCAGTGGGTGTGGAGCACGGTCGCGCCATACCGTTCGCAGGCCTCGGCGCCGAGCTCTCGGGTCAATCGGGTCTTGCCGACCCCGGCGTCGCCGCTCAGGAGGACGAAATGGGCCCGTCGACGTTCGACTGCGGCGCGCAGCGCGGTGCGCAACACGTCGAGCTCGACGTCGCGCCCGACGAGCGGGGCCTTCGCTCGGGCCCGGCGTTGGCCCGGAGTGGTGAGGAGCTCGCGGGCGATCCATGCTTCGACCGGCGCCTCACGTCCCTTCACCTCGAGCGGGCCGAGTCGTTCGTAGCGAACCGCGTGGCGGGTGGCTTCGAAGGTCGCGGGTCCCACCACCACGGCGCCGGGTGGGGCGGTGGTTTGGAGGCGGCTGGCGGTGTTCACGACGTCGCCCATTGCCGTGTACTCGCCGCCGGCCCGCAGGGCGCCCACGAGCACCTCGCCGGTGTTCACGCCCACCCGGATCGCGGCGTCGATCCCCAGCTCGTCGTGGAGCGAGGCGAGGGTCTCCTGCATCCGCAGGCCGGCCCGCACCGCCCGCTCGGCGTCGTTCTCGTGGGCGATCGGGGCCCCGAAGAGGGCCACGATCGCATCGCCGACGATCTTGTCGACCGAGCCGCCGAACGCGTCGACGTCGCCGACGAGACGTTGGAAGCAGGTGTCGACGAGTTCCTTGACCTGCTCGGGGTCGGCCGTCTCGGAGAAGGTGGTGAAGCCGACCAGGTCGGCGAAGAGGACGGTCGCGACCCGCCGCTCGTCGGGGCGGGAGACGAGCGCGTGGCCGCAGGTCGGGCAGAATCGGGACTCTGCGGGTGCTTGCGATCCGCAGGCCGAACAGGTCATCCGCTCAGGATAGGTGGGAGACTGGGAGCCATGACCCGATTGAGCGACGAGTCCGTCTCCGCCGGGCTCTCCGAACTCACCGGCTGGTCCCTCGCCGGCGAGGAACAGGTCGACGGGAGCGCGCGGGGAATCGAGAAGACCTTCGAACTCGCCGACTTTCCGGCCGCGATCGCGTTCGTGGTGAGGGTCGGGTTCCTCGCCGAGGCCGCCGACCACCATCCCGATCTCGATGTCCGGTGGCGCAGCGTCCGGGTGTTCCTCACCACCCACGACGCCGGCGGCCTCACCGACAAGGACCTCGCGCTCGCAGGCGAGATCGAGGGCGTCGTCTGATGATCACGATCCTCGTGCTCAGTGCCATCGCCGGTCTCGTGCTCGCGCTCGTGATCGCGGTGGCGGTGGAGCGGGGTCCCAGCCCGGGCGACGTGGCGCTCGCCTACGAGCTCGCGTGGGACCGTCTCGACTTCATCAGTCTGTGGACGCTCTCGTCGTCGGATCTGCGCGACGGACGCTCCCGGTCCGACTTCGTGAACGACAAGGAGGTCGCATACCGCAACCAACCGCGCCTGCGGGCCGTGGTCGACCACGTCGAGGTCGAAGCCGTCGCCGCACACAGTCGTCGAGCCGCGAGCGTGCTCACCCGGCTCGATCTGCGCGCCGAGGCGTCGGTGCACAACGAGATCCGGATGGAACGGTTCAACGGTTCGTGGCGGGTTGTGTCCTACGCGTTGCGACCCCAGCCCGCCTCGAACCCCTGAGCGTGCCGATTGCCGCGCCCGCCACGGAGGTCGGGGGACTGCTGCTCACCGGCGGTTCCAGCCGGCGGCTCGGTGTCGACAAGGCCGTGCTCGTGGTGCACGGGCAGCGGCTCGCCGATCACGCCGCGGGAGTGCTCGCCACCGTGTGCGCACGTGTCGTCGAGGTCGGACCCGGGATCACCAGCCTCCCCGCGTGTCGGGAGGACCCTCCCGGGCACGGCCCGCTCGCCGCGCTCGTCGCCGGCGCGGCGGCGCTGGGCGCCGACGCCACCGAGGGAGTGATGCTCTTGGCGTGCGACCTCCCGGCGGTCGAGGCGCCGCTCGTCGAGCTCATCGCCCGGTGGTCCGGACACTCAACCGTGGTTCCCGTGGCCGACGGCCGACCCCAACTCGTCTGTGCCCGGTACGGGCCGGATGCGCTCGCCGTGGCCGCACAGGCGCTCGTCGAGGGGGAGCGGTCGCTGCGCAGCCTCCTCGAACGGGTCGATCACGACCTGCTCGATCCGTCGGACTGGGGCGCGGTCGCGCCGCCCGATGCCTTCGCCGACGTCGACACCCCTGCCGATCTCGCCCGCGTCCGAAGGGCGCCGGTCCCGGCGATCGACGATCCGACTGCCGGTAGGGTCGAGTGATGAGTGAGCACGAGGCGGTGAGACGGCCGGTGACCAGCACGAGGGTGCGGGTCGTCGAGGCCGACCGCTCGTTCGAACGCCCCGACCGGCTCGTGACCGAGGAACCGATGGAGATCCGCCTCCGGACGGGCACGTCGGACCCCGTTGCGCTCGTGGTCACGATGCGAACACCGGGGAACGACTTCGAGCTCGCGGCCGGGTTCCTGCGGACCGAGGGCATCATCCGCAGTCGCGACGATTTCGCGAGAGTCGCCTACTGCATGAACGGCGATGGCACCCAGGAGTACAACGTCGTCACCGTCGACCTGCGCGTCCCGGTCGACCTCGAGGCCCGGCGCCGGTACTTCGTCGCCAACGCGAGCTGCGGGCTCTGCGGCAAACAGACCCTCGATGAGATCGAGGTCGAGTGTCCGCCCGTGGCCGACGGGCCGGTGATCGCCCGATCAGTCGTGGCCACGTTGCCCCAGCGGCTGCGTGCCGAACAGACTTTGTTCGACGCGACCGGTGGGTTGCACGCCGCGGCCACGTTCAGTCCCGCCGGTGAGCTCCGCGTCCTGCGCGAAGACATCGGGCGCCACAACGCGCTCGACAAGGTGGTCGGCAACGCGCTCCTCGCCGACGAGCTCCCGTTGAGCGACTCGGTGCTGCTGGTGTCGGGCAGGGTCAGCTTCGAGATCGTCCAGAAGGCGGCGGTGGCCGGAGTTCCGGTGCTGTGCGCGGTCTCGGCGCCTTCCAGCCTCGCGGTGGCCGCGGCCCAGCGCCTCGGCCAGACCGTGGTCGGCTTCGTCCGCGGTGACCGCTTCGTGGTGTACGCCCATCCGCACCGGCTCGACCTCGACTCGTAAGGGACCTCGCGCACCCATGGCCTGGAAGAACTCCGCCCGCATCAAGGCACCGAAGCATGCGAAGCGCGACCTGTGGGTGGGCTTCAAGCCCTACGGGATGGGGGAGACGAAACCCAACCACTACGCGTCGATGGCGAAGGTCGCGTGGCGCAACCGCCGCCACCTGCCCTATGCGTGGAAGATCCTCCGCAAGGGCGTGTGCGACGGCTGCGCGCTCGGCGTCGCGGGTTTCCACGATTGGACGCTCGACGGCGTGCATCTCTGCACGACCCGCCTCGAGCTGCTCGAGCTCAACACCGCCGACGCGCTGGACCCGAAGATCCTCGCCGACGTGGCCGAGCTGCGGAAGCTCGACGGTCGTCAGCTCCGGGAGCTCGGCCGGTTGCCGTACCCGATGCTCCGTCGCAAGGGGGAGAAGGGATTCACGCGGATCTCGTGGGACGAAGCCCTCACCATCGCCGCGGACCGCATCCGGGCGGTCTCCCCCGACCGTCTCGCCTTCTACCTCACCGCGCGCGGTATCACGAACGAGGTGTACTACACCGCACAGAAGGTGGTCCGGTTCCTCGGAACGAACAACGTCGACAACGCGGCGCGCGTGTGCCACGCACCCTCGACGACGGCGTTGAAGCGCACGATCGGCGTCGCCGCCACCACCTGCTCCTACACCGACGTGATCAGCTCCGATCTCATCGTGCTGTTCGGCGCGAACGTCGCCAACGCGCAGCCGGTGTTCATGAAGTATCTCTACCTCGCCCGCAAGCGCGGCGCGAAGGTCGTGGTGGTGAACCCGCTGCGCGAACCGGGGCTCGAGCGGTACTGGGTTCCCAGCAACGTCGAGAGTGCGATGTTCGGCACCAAGATGGCCGACGACTTCTTCCCCGTGCATGTCGGAGGCGATGCCGCGTTCATCAACGGCGTGATGAAGGTGATGCTCTCGGAGGGAACGGTCGACCGGCAGTTCGTCCGTGAGCACACCACCGGGTTCGACACGGTTCTGCAGGAGCTCGAAGCCGCGTCGTTCGACACGTTGGTGCGTGCGTCGGGCGCCTCCTACGACGACATGGTCCGCTTCGCCCGCCTCTACGGCGCGGCCGGATCGGCGGTGCTGATCTGGTCGATGGGGATCACCCAGCACCAGCACGCGGTCGACAACGTATGCGCGATCGTGAACCTGGCCCTGGCGCGGGGCAACGTCGGTCGACCCGGTGCGGGTCTCATGCCGATCCGGGGTCACTCCGGGGTGCAGGGCGGCTCGGAGATGGGCGCGTACTCGTCGGCGTTCCCGGGTGGGGTCAGCATCGACGCCGAGAGCGCCGCCGAACTGGCGGAGCAGTACGGCTTCCCGATCCCGGCCCGGCCGGGCCTCTCGGCCCAGGAGATGATCGAGGCTGCGCACCGGGGATCCATCGACGTGCTGTGGTCGAGCGGCGGAAACTTCCTCGACGTGCTGCCCGACCCCGACCTCGTCGCCCATTCGCTCGAGCGGGTACCGCTGCGCGTCCACCAGGACATCATCCTGTCGAGCCAGATGCTGGTCGATCCGGGTGAGGCGGTGCTGCTGCTCCCCGCGGCCACGAGGTACGAGCAACGCGACGGCGGGACCGAGACGACCACCGAACGACGCATCGCGTTCAGCCCCCAGATCGCCGACCGGCCGATCGGCGAGGCGCGGAGTGAGTGGGAGATCTACGTCGATCTCGCCAAGCACACGTACCCCGATCGGGCGCATCTCGTCGACTTCACGAGTGGTGACCAGATCCGCGACGAGATCGCGAATGTTGTGCCGTCGTACCGCGGGATCGAAGGGCTGGCCAAGACGGGCGACGCGGTGCAGTGGGGCGGAACCCGCCTGTGTGAGCACGGCGTGTTCCCGATGCCCGACGGACGGGCCCGGTTCACCGCGGTGACTGCACGCGGACGCGACGTCCCCGAAGGCAAGTTCCTCCTCACGACTCGCCGGGGCAAGCAGTTCAACTCGATGGTGCTGGCCAAGCGTGATCCGCTCACCGGCGCGGTGCGCGACGCACTGTTCGTGGCGGCCGACGATGCCCGGGACCTCGGCTTTGTCGACGGCGACGAGGTGGTCGCCCGATCGGAGCACGGGGAGATGCCCGCCCGGATCCACGTGTCGCCGATGCGGCCCGGCAACGTCGAGGCGTTCTTCCCCGAAGCCAACGTGTTGCTTCCCGGTGGCCGGCGCGACGAAGCCTCGGGCGTTCCCGACTACAACACCGTCGTCGAGATCGTGGCCCGCTGATGACGCCCGCCGAGCTCCTGGCACTCTTCGAACGGATTGCCGACGGCATCCGTGGGGCCCTCCTCCCGATCACCGGTCCAGCGCTTCGGGAGCGCACCGCCAAGCCGGGTCAGTACGCGATCGATCTCGTGGCCGATGCCGTGGCGTTGCGTCAATTCCGC
>JBBRHS010000162.1:0-6372 GCA_038222385.1 Acidimicrobiia bacterium | reverse complement strand
AGACGGTCCGACCCGTCGACCGCGCCGGCATCTACGTCCCCGGTGGGCGCGCCGCCTACCCGTCGACGGTCCTCATGACCGCGATCCCGGCCGCCGTCGCCGGCGTGCCCGAGATCGCGTTGTGCGTGCCGCCGGGGGCCGACGGTCGCGTCCCCGACGTCACCCTGGCCGCCGCCGCAATCGCCGGTGTCGACGAGCTGTACCGGGTCGGGGGAGCCCAGGCGATCGCCGCGCTCGCCTACGGCACGGAATCCATCCGCCCGGTCGACGTGATCGTCGGACCGGGCAACGCCTACGTGAGCGAGGCGAAGCGCGAGGTCGCGGGTGCCGGGATCGTCGGCATCGAGTCGCCCGCGGGCCCCTCGGAGCTGATCGTCGTGGCCGACACCACCGCGCCCGCATCGTTCGTCGCGGCCGACCTCGTCGCCCAGGCGGAACACGGCCCCGGTGGCGCCGTCATCCTCGTGACCGATGATCCGTTGGTGGCCGACGCCGTCGACGCCGAGGTCGCGCGTGCGCTCGCCGAGCTGCCGCCGGATCGACGGAGCGAGGCGGAGTCGACGTTGGAGACCGGCGGCCGGGCCGTGATCGTCCGCGATCTCGACGAAGCGCTTGCGGTCGTCAACGCGTTCGCGCCCGAGCACCTCGAGCTCATGACCTCCGACCCGGAGGCGCTGTTGCCCCTCGTCCGCAACGCGGGTGCGGTCTTCATGGGTCCGTACGCCCCGACCGCCTACGGCGACTACTCGTCGGGCGCGAACCACGTGCTGCCGACCTCGGGCGCGGCCCGGTTCTCGAGTGCGCTGCGCGTCGACGACTTCCGCAAGCACGTGCACGTCGTGCGCGCCGATGCCGGAGCGGCGGCGGGTCGCGTGGCCCACGCGGGCCGGATCATCGCCGAGGCCGAAGGCCTCGACGCGCACGCTCACTCGTTCCGCGTCCGGAGCGAGGAGCCGTGACCTTTCCGGAGCCGCGAGACAGTCTCAAGGCGCTCGAGGGGTACCACTCGCCGCAACTCGACGTCGACGTGCGCCTCAACACGAACGAGAGCCCCTACCCGCCCCCGCCGGCGTTCGTCGCGGCCTGGCTCGCCGAACTCGGCGCCGCGCCGCTGCACCGGTATCCCGATCGCAGCGCGCGCGAGCTCCGCGCCGCGCTCGCCGCCCGGCTCGACCAGCCCGTCGAACGGATCTTCTGCGCCAACGGTTCCAACGAGGTGCTCCAGACGATCCTGCTCACCTACGGCGGACCCGATCGGCTCGCGCTCGTGTTCGAGCCGACGTACGCGTTGCACGAGCACATCGCGCGAATCACCGCGACCCCCGTTGTGCTCGGCGAGCGGGGCGACGACTTCGCGATCGATCCCGACGACGCCCGGGCCCGGATCGACGCCGAGCAGCCCGACATCGTGTTCCTCTGCAGTCCGAACAACCCCACGGGCACGGTCGACGACCGCGAGCTGCTCGAGGTGGTGCTCGACGCCGCGCCCGGCCTCGTCGTGGTCGACGAGGCCTACGGCGAGTTCGCGCATCGCAGCGCGCTCGATCTCGTCGGCGACGACGTCCCGCTCGTGGTCGTCCGTACGTACTCGAAGGTGTGGTCGCTCGCGGGGCTCCGGCTCGGTCTGTGCGTGGCGCCGCCGCGGGTGGTCGCCGAGCTCGAGAAGGTCGTGCTGCCGTACCACCTCGACTTCGCCACCCAGATCGCCGGAACGGTTGCCCTGCGCTTCGGGTCCGAGATGGAGCGACGTGTCGCGTTGCTCGTCGAGGAACGTGAGCGACTCTTCGTCGAGCTGGGCGACCGCGAAGGGATCACGGTCTTCCCGTCGGGCGCGAACTTCCTGCTGTTCCGGATCGAGGGTGGAAGCCCCGACGACGCGGGCCACGAGGTCTGGGAGGCGATGGTCCGCCACGGGGTGCTGGTGCGAGATTTCTCCCGCTGGCCCCGGGTCGAGGGATGCTTGCGGGTCACCGTGGGCACGCCGGCCGAGAACGACGTGTTCCTCGCTGCACTCGATGCGGCGATGGAGGAGGTACAGGGAGCATGAGCCGATCATGAGTCGCACCGCGCACCTGGAGCGCGAGACCAAGGAGACGAAGATCGATCTCACTCTTGAGATCGACGGCTCCGGCACGGCCCGGGCCGACACGGGCATCCCGTTCTTCGACCACATGCTCGAACAGATCGGCAAGCACGCGGGCTTCGACCTCGCGATCGACGCGAAGGGCGACCTCGAGATCGACCTGCACCACACCGTCGAAGACGTGGGGATCGTGCTGGGAACCGCGCTGAAGGACGCGCTCGGCGACAAGGCGGGAGTCCGGCGCTTCGCGTCGGCGCTGGTCCCGCTCGACGAAGCCTTGGTGCAGATCGCCCTCGATCTGTCGGGCCGCCCGTTCCTCGTGTACGAGGTCGACCCGATCTCCGAGTGGATCGGAACATTCGATCCGCAGCTCATGGAAGAGTTCTGGCGGGCGTTCACGTTCGGCGCCGCGATCACCTTGCACATGCGTTCACTGTCGGGGAAGAACGGCCACCACATCATCGAGGCGTCGTGCAAGGGCGTGGCCCGCGCGTTGCGCGACGCCGTGCGGGTCGAGGGCACCGGCGTGCCGTCGACCAAGGGCTCGCTCTCGTGAACGCAGCGGAGCCGACGGACCTGCGTGATCAGAGCGTGCATCGTTGAGCGATAGAGGCGGCGAAGCGGAGTGAACCATTTCGGGCGTCGCGTGCAACCGTTCGAGCTGTATCCGGCGATCGATCTGCGCGGTGGCCGTTGTGTGCGCCTCCTCAAGGGCGACTTCGCGGCCGAGACGGTGTACGACGACGACCCGGTCCGGGTGGCGCGTTCGTACGCCGACGCGGGCGCGAACTGGATCCACGTCGTCGATCTCGATGCCGCCCGCACCGGTGATCCGACGAACCTCGCGGTGATCGAGGCGATCTGTGCGAGCGTCGGGTGCCGGGTGCAGTCGGGTGGTGGGGTCCGATCCGTCGAAGCTGGTGGCGCGCTCCTCGGTGCCGGCGTGGCGCGGGTCGTGATCGGTACGGCCGCGGTCGAACGCCCCGAGCTCGTCGACGAGCTCGCGGCGTTGCACCCGGGCGCGGTCGCGGTCGGGATCGACGTCCGGGGTCGTGAGGTGGCGACCCGAGGCTGGCAGCGGGGGAGCGGGCTCGACCTCGTGGCCTGTGCGCAGCGGTTCGCCGCGTCGGGCGCGGCGGCGCTCGTGGTCACCCAGATCGAGCGCGACGGCACCCTCGAAGGCCCCGACACGGAATCGCTGACCCTCGCGCTCGGTGCCGGGCCGGTTCCGGTGATCGCCAGCGGCGGGGTCGGCACCCTCGAGGATCTCCGCACCCTGGCCGCATTGGCGACCGACCGCGGCGCCCTCGCCGGTGTGATCGTGGGCAAGGCCCTCTACGAGCAGAGATTCTCACTGTCGGAGGCACTCGCGGCGATCGTGTGACCGGTGAGGCCGGCGGGTCGGGAATCGGCCCGTGGCGGGAGCCTCCCGGCGCGGGTACCGTCGTGGGCGACGCTTCCGAGCAACAGGAGGACGGCCCATGACCGACGAGAACGGTGTTGTCGACGAGGGGTTCCTGCGGCGGTACCGCGAGCTCCTCGACGCCGAAGACATCGCGTTCGACGAGCTCGAACACGCGATGGAAGACGGCGACCGGGCGCATTTCGAGACCGACCTCGACGCCTGGAAACACACCGTGACCCGTCGGCTCGCCTTCCTCGATCGGCACGGTCTGAGCCGCGAGCCCGCGACGAACTGACCGTTCGTCGGCCCGGCTGATCCTCAGGGGGCCGGCCCCCAGGGAGCCGTCGCGATCACTCGGTCGGCGAACTCCAACGCGAGCGTGACGAGCCGGTCGGTGCGGCCCACGAAGAAGTGCGACGCGCCCGGAACGACGACCACGTCGGTGTCGGTCCAGTCCTCGGCCCGCGCCGCGACCTCGGTGGCCGGACGGACTTCGTCGTGTTCGGCGAGGGCGAGCAACTTGGGGCGCGGGTCGTCGGTGATCCGGGTGAGGTCCGACTCGGTCGTGTAGCGCAGCGGTGCTGCGATGGCGTACCAGCCGGCGATCCGGTCGTCGGTCGTGGCGAGGGCCATGTCGGCGCCGAACGACCAGCCCGCGAGCACGAGCGGGCGATCGGGTTCGAGCGTCGCGCCGAGGTCGACGGCTGCGGCCACGTCGCGGCGCTCGCCCTCGCCCGCGGTCCAGGACCCGGTGCTCTGTTCGACGCCACGGAAGTTGAATCGCATCGTGGTGATCCCGGCGGGGGGAAGCGCGCGGAACAGCTCCGAGATCACGAGTGACCGCATCGACCCGCCGTACCGCGGGTGGGGGTGGCAGAGCACACACGTCGCGCGGGCACGCGGCCCGGCCCGGGCGATTTCACCTTCGAGCGTCTCGCCGTCGGACGTGCTCATCGTGATGGGTTCAGCCACGGGCTGAGCGTAGGTCTTACCCGCCTGGGCATCGTTCCGGTGTTGGTGCAGGTGGGTTGCCGCCTGGACATCGTTCCGGTGGGTGAGGTGAGGTTCCGCCTGGACATCGTTCCGGTCATCGCAGGGTGCGGGCGAGGTCGTAGTCGCTGTTGTGGATGATCTCGCCGTCGAGGGTGACGACGATGACTTTGCGGGCACGGACTTTGATGATGGCGGTGACGTACTGGTGGGTCTGGTTCTCGTCGACGAGGATCCGTTTGCCGAACAGGTCGACGCGCCGGTTGGATCGGATGTAGCGGACGACTTCGATGCGGCCTTGAGCGGGGAGCCGTGTCGGCGGCTGGTAGGTGGTGGAGAGCGGGTTGCGGAGCCGTCCTTCCCAGATCTGGTTGGGGGTCGTGCCACCGTGGGCGCTGTAGCGGTGGTGCTCGTTGTGGAACGCGATGAACTCGTGGTTCTCGGCCCGGAGGTGCTCGAGGCCGGTGAAGACCTCAGTGCGGAAGAACGACTTGTCCCAGGTGTCGTTGAAGTGCTCGACGACACCGTTGCGCCACGGTTCGCGCAGCGGGATGAACCTGGGTGTGACCCCGAGATCGAGGCAGGTAGCCACGATCGGACCGAAGTGCTGCCACGCGGGCGGGATCCCGCCCCGGAAGTTCGAGTGGTTGTCGAACTGGGCGACCGCAGGCACACCCGTCGAGCCCCAGATGCCCGCCAATGCTGCTGCGAGGAGCGTCGGTCGGGCTGCGTCGATGATGTCGTTGCCAGCTTCGTGGGAGCCGACATCGATGAGGTTGAGCGCATGGAACTCGACACCGCCGAACAGGTGGCGGGGACCGACCATGTCGTTCTGGTGGGTGGTGCCCGGCTCGACGTCGACCGGTGCCGGGTAAGCGACGCCCTTGGATACGTAACCGGCCTGGCGGCGTCGGGGGCGGCTCAGCCCTGCCTGGGCCAGGACCCGTTCGATGGTCCGTGCCGGCGGGATCGGGTCAACGCCGAGACGGCGCAGCTCCCACTGCACAGCAAGGGAGCCGTACTGGGCGCGAGGGTTCGCGACGAGCCGTTCACGGGCACCAATGATCTGGGCGCGCAGCTCGTCGACGGTCCGGTTCGGCGAGTGATGCGGGGCCCGCGACTGGCCCGCTGCCCACGCCGTGTCGTGGCCTTCCTCGGCGTGGCGGGCCACCCACTTGCGCACCCACCGCGACGTCCGGCCCAACTCGACGGCGATCGCTTCGGGGCTCTCACCGGCCAGCCGTCGCCGAACGGCCTCCATGCGTTGTTCTTCCTCGGACACAGGTTCTCCTCGCTCGATCTGACAGAACGAGCAGCAGAACCCGGAACGATGTCCTGGCGGCAATCAACCTCGGCGAACGGAACGATGTCCAGGCGGTTCCACCGGAACGATGTCCTGGCGGTCGTCAGTCAGGTTGGCAAGTCAGCCTGCCGGATCCGTGCTCACCACCCAGTTCGACGGGTTCCGTTGCCGATCGGTTGACACACTCACCGATCGGTTGCCAGTTCGCCTTCGGTGTCTCGACCTCGTCGTCACACCGCGCAGGTAGGATGAGCTGTATGGAACGTCGTAGGATCAGCGCCGCGGAACTCGAGCAGATGACGCCCGCGGAACGCTCGGCGGCCTTCGAGGCAAGCGTCGTGTGGGATCTCGAGGATGCGCCCGCGTCGCTCGTGAAGCGCTCTCGTAAGTGGGTCGAGGAGCGCATCGCCGAGGAAGAGCACCAGCCGGCGGAGTGAGCGACGACCGACGGAGGCGGGTTCGAGTCGCGCACGAGGTCTTCGATCGGCTCGACGAGATCCTCGGCCCCGAGCGCGGGTCGGAGGGGCACCCTTCAGCGAACGACTTCCTCACCTTCGAACTCGTCGAGATCCTCGAAGTGTTCGCCACCCG